>CAIRFY010000116.1 GCA_903877945.1 uncultured Oscillochloris sp.
CCTGCTCCAGATCACCGGGCATAGGTACCATCACCGTATGGCGCGGAGCCTTCTCGAAAGACACCCGCGACCCACAGGCGTTGCAGAACCGCGATCCGGGCGGGTTGGCGTGGCCGCAGGCTGGGCAGATAACCATGTCCTAATTTCCCGTCCCACGCACAAAGATGTTTGGCCAGGCGCGAAATCGCGTAAAGAAGCTGTCGCGGCTCACCTCGGCCCCGCCACGGGTGATCACCCGATCCACCGTGATGTCGCGCCCGTCGCGAGCGGTGTCGCTCTGGTGAACCGACCCGGCGGGCAGGCTCGCGTCCTCCAGATAGACCGGCTCGCTTGGCGCACGCACCTCATTTGTGATCGTCGGCCCTTCCAGACGCACCTCGCGGTTCGGCTTCGTGCCGTAGAGGCGCACCGCAAGTACCTGGTTCACGTCGTCCACATCCGTCTGCATCAGCAGCCAGTTGCCGGTATCATTGACGAATTTCAGGTCGTTCACACCCGTATAGATCGATGCGTCCATACCCTGACCATCACCTTGCGGGCCAAGAGCGAACTGATCATACCAGCTAATGTAGAAGGCGTGGGCGTGGCGCTCAGTGATCGGCAGGCCAGCCCAGAAGGCTGCACGGAACACCGTGGTCGAGTCCTGGCAGACACCGCCGCCCCACTCCAGTTGGGTGCGATTGCCGATGATTGCGTAGCCCTCGACAAAGCCATTGGCCGGGGTTACTTCACCAAGCTGGGTGTTAAAGGAAAACTCCTCGCCCGGTGCGATCAGCACACCGTCCATACGTGCGGCCCCCGCCTGAATATTCGTCATCCGGTACTGAGCCGAGCCAGAGAAGCTGCTCTTGCCCTCGCCAATCAGTTCTTTGATCCCCAGACCGCCCAGTGTATCCTTGGTAATTTTGGGGGTCAGTTGCTCAACCGGCAGGGCCAGGGTGCGCGTCGTCGGCTGGCTGCGCATCAGCAGCGTAGAGATCGCGGTGGCGGTCGCATCCTGCTTCAGATGCCAGCCCGGCGCACCTTCCTGCACAATCCGCACCTGACCGGCACCAAAGCGCAGGCGTGGCTCAGCGGTGCCGGTATCGACCACCTGGGCCAGCCCCTCGACCGCCTGGTCAAGCAGGTTTTTATCGACCATAACCTCAAGCTTACCGCCCTTCGCCTCAACCCGTAGCAGTTCAGCCAGCTTCTCCGCAGGCCAGACCCAGCGCTGGTCGCCGCGAACCAGTTCAATTGGACTCCGGAGCAGATCGACAGCGCGGGACTGGGCCTGCACCAGCGCGGTATCGCCCACCAGCGGGGCGAGGGTGCGCGTGCGGATCGTCATAGTGCGCGGCTGGAGTCCCTGGATCGCCAGGAGTACATCATTAGCGGTCGCATCGACCAAAAGCTGCACACCGGGAGTGCTGGGCGTGCCCACCACCTTCGCAGCGGCAATGCTCAGGGCGGCATCTTGTGGCGCACGCTCAATCGATGGCGCGATGTGTACGAGATAATCCTGGAGTATACGCTGATCAACCACCACTGTCGGCGTAATATCGAGGCCGTGCCGATAGAGTACCCAGAGATCGCGCAGACGTGTGATCGGGTCGCCCTGACGACCGGCGTCAACGGCCTGGCGAGCCAGGTCGGTCGGATCAAACTGTAGGCCGAGGTCGGACAGCGAGGGCTGCCACGCCTGTCCAGCATATACCAGAGTCAGCGGCTGACGGAGGAAAGCGGCGTAGCGCTGGCTCAGATCGGCACCAATCACATCGCCGCTGCGCCCTGTCACCAGTTCGCCCTGGATGCTCACACCGGGAAAGACCGCATCGCCAAAGTAGAACTGGAGCGCATAAGGCAGACCGAACGGTGCGGCCAGGAGCAGTGCAAAGAGCGCCACGACCCAGCCCCAGACGGATCGACGGCGGCGGGTGACGCGGCGGCGGCGCGGGCGCTCCGGGCGCGGCGGTGGCTCCGGGGGTGGGCCATGATCATCGGGCGCTGGGGGTTGCTGGGAACGGCGCCTGCGGATCGGCCCGTACTCCTGATGGTAGTTCGGCATAAGACAAGGTTCACATGCACGTGACAGTTTGGGCACATGCGGTGCGTCCTGTTGCGGCAAATCTGCAATCTAAAATCTGCAATCTAAAATCTGCAATCTAAAAGGGACACCCGGTGATCTCTCCTGCCGTCACCGCAACGCCACCCCCTTAGGCGACAGGCGGCGGGGCAATTTTCGTATCAGGGCGCGATCTGCTCACGTCACATTGTACAAAATTCTCTCAACCGGCACAAGTTGACAGCGGGTACACTTTCGGGTATACTCCCCTCCCGTGAGCGGGCCTCTAGCTCAATGGTAGAGCAGTTGACTCTTAATCAATTGGTTCAGGGTTCGATCCCCTGGGGGCCCACCAATCCAGCGGGGCGCAGTGATTATCACTGCGCCCTTTTCGCGTGTGTTTAGGGAGTCTTGCCATATCCTAGCTCGGATGCGGCTACTTCCGCCGACGCAGCCGGATCAACCCGTACTGGGCGGCGCAGAGGATCGTGCCAATTAGCAGGAGAGCGGTGAATTGTAATGGCCATCCTAAACTGCCAGCTTGCGCCTCAAGCAGGATTGCCCCCAACCCGACGGCTAATCCCATGATCACCGCGTCGATGTAGGATCGGTCCACGCCGGCCCCCTCGTCGCTACGTGTCGTCTCCCACATCGCGGCCCTGGTGTAGGGAGTAGTTGTTCGTATCGGTCGTCGGCGGTTCGACCGCCTTCTGTACGATCACCCCGAGTTGCACCAGCACCCAGAAGGTGCCAAACCCGATGCTGCTCAAGAGCAAGATGCCGCCCAAAATGATCAGCAGGAGTAGGAACATGATGGAGATCCTCCTCAAGATAGTCTCTTAGACAAAGTTTTAGGTGCCAGGTTTCAGCTTTACAGTGTGGCGATGAGGCGATGAGGCGATGAGGCGATGAGGCGATACGGAACGCCTCACCGCGTCATCGTTTCA
>CAIRFY010000117.1 GCA_903877945.1 uncultured Oscillochloris sp.
GTCCCGGCGATGACGATACACACCGGGACGCTTCGCTTCGCTCAGCGTGACAGGGCGAGTTTTGCGGTAGTGAGAAATATAACAATAGACATGGTTCAGAACAGCGTGACAGTGTGCAGTGAATGTAGCACCGCCTTCCAGGCGGTCAAGAGTACCACCGTAGGCTGGACGCCCGCACTACGAACTGTAAACCTGAAACCTGGCACCTGAAACCTTAGTCTATTGCGAAATATGACTGTTATATAGCTATATTGACAAATAAAATAACTTAGACTATGCTAAACCCTCGTAAAGAACCGCCGCTTAGCCTGAAGGAATGCCGCTATGCTCCGACGGATTCTCATCGGTCTGCTGCTTGCCGGGATCGCGCTCCTGCTCGTTCCTGCTGCAACCTTCGCCCAGAGCGGTTCGCCAGCAGATAGGCTCCGTGCCGCCACTCAAAGGGCGCAGATCGCCATCACCCAGCTTGATGCGGGCGACCTTACCTCCGCTCAGGTGTCGCTATCCACGTTCCACGATGATTGGGCGACCGTTGAGGATGCCGTGCGCGGGCAATCGAGCGCCACCTACGCTGCGATTGAGGCGGCCTACGCCGCTGCGAGCGGCGCGCTAGATGCCGGGGATGTGGTCAGCGCCAAAGCCGCGCTGGAGAAACTAGAGATGGCCAGTCTGGCATTTGCCGAGGGCCGTGCCCCCACCGTGTCAGCCGCATCGGTGACGGGTGCCACTCTGGGGACACTGCTGCCCACCCTGGTCGAGGTAAACGACGCGCTGAACGCGGGCAACGCCACGCACGCCGCCGCTGAGCTAGAGACGTTTCGTGCCGCATGGCCCGATGTTGAGGGCGATGTGAAAGCGCGGTCGCCGGAGATCTACCTTAGCATCGAGAACGCCCTACCAGCGGCGGATGCGGCGATCACTGCCGGGGATCTGGCGCGTGCAAAGTCGCTGGTCGCGCAGATCCAGGCCGACCTGACGCCGATGCTGGTGATTTCGGAGCGCTACGGGGTTTTTGACGCCCTCAGCATTTTGCTGCGCGAGGGCCTAGAGGCTCTGCTGGTGATTACGGCCCTGCTGGCCTTCCTGGAGCGCACCGGCAACCACAACCGGCGGGGCTGGATCTGGGTCGGTGGCATTCTGGGTATCGTGGCGAGCGTGGGCGCTGGTCTGGTTATCGCGGTGATCTTTCGTGGCGTGGCCACCGGCAGCAACCGCGAGCTGATCGAGGGCTTCTCCGGCCTGATCGCCGCCGCTATGCTCTTTGGGGTGAGCTTCTGGCTGCACGGCAAATCGCACGCCGGAGCCTGGCAGAAGTACATCCACGAGCAGACGAGCGCGGCCTTGGCCACCGGCAGCCTATTCTCCCTCGGTATGCTGGCCTTTTTCGCCATCTTCCGCGAGGGTGCCGAGACGGCCCTGTTTTATATCGGGATCGCCCCATCGATTTCCACGAACGACCTGGTACTGGGGATTGGCCTAGCCATCGCGATCCTGGTCGTCGTGGGCGTGCTGGTACTCTGGGTGGGCGTGCGCCTACCGCTGCGGCCCTTCTTCCTGGCCACCAGCGCACTGATCTTCTACCTGGGCTTCAAGTTCATCGGCACCGGACTCCACGCGCTCCAGGTCGCACGCATGCTGCCCGCCAGCGGTGCCGATTTCCTACCCAGCCTACCAGCCCTGGGGATCTTCCCAACGTGGCAAACCAGCATCCCCCAACTGACGCTGCTCGGCACCGCTGTGGTGGTGGTGGTTCTGGAACAGATTGTGCGCCGCCCGGCGGAGGCCCAGCAGACGGTATAGAGGATGTTTGCGCCGACAAAAAAAACGCCGCCAGCAATGCTGGCGGCGTTTTTTTGTCGGCGCGTGTTTATCGTCCGCCAAAGACGATCATCACCAGAATGGCGATCAGGGCACCGCCGACCGAGCTGCTCAGGTTGACAATGTCATTGTTCAGCCACGACCAGCCGCGTA
Organism: uncultured Oscillochloris sp.; assembly: GCA_903877945.1. Classification (GTDB taxonomy): domain Bacteria; phylum Chloroflexota; class Chloroflexia; order Chloroflexales; family Chloroflexaceae; genus Oscillochloris. The sequence continues at coordinate 1,972 of CAIRFY010000117.1, forward strand.
CAAAGGTAGTAGGATTGCCTCTGCGGTCGAAGCGCCGCTCCGTCTCGCGCCCGTCGGAGTAGGCATAGATCGCCTGGTAGGTCGCCCCGAGCAGACTGTCAAGCATCGCGCCGCCGAAACCGCCGGCAATGGCAGCCGGAAGCACCCACCACGTCACCGATCCATGTTCAATCGCCAGTAGGACAATCAGGCAGACGCCGATCAGGGCGGCACCGAGGGCCGATGCGCTGCTGCCGAAGAGCGTAATCCCGCCCGATGTCCCCGGCTCCACCTCGCGACCAGTGGTGATCAGGCGCGGCTTGTGCGGGCTGAGGACGCCCAGTTCGGTGGCCCAGGTGTCAGCGTTCACCGTGGCCATCAGGCCAACGAAAGCGGCCAGCAGGACGGTCGGCCTGCCTGCGAAGGTGTAGGCCACCGCGCAGAGCGCGGACAGCCCGCCGTTCGCCATCGTCTGCGAAAAGTCGCGGCGACCGCCCTTCTCAAACTTCTCGGCGGCGCGTTTCTCTTTGATCTGCTCTTTATAGCGCGAGAGCAGACTACTGCTGATAAAAAAGATGATCAGCGTAAGCCCCCACGCCCAGCCGCCGAAGCCGAGGGTGAGGGTTCCGACGAGGATGGCCCCAAGCCAGCCGCTGACAGAGAGGGACTTCCGCCAGTAGGCAAGGCCGCCAATTGCAGTGCTGAGCACCAGCCCGGACCCGATGATGGCGAGGTCGATCATAACTGAGGTGAGCGGGGCATGCTCCGCCCGACAAACAGACGCAGGACACTGGGTACCCAATGCCCTGCGATTATACCAGAGTTGGCGAATTAGGCGGCAATGGCCTGTTCGCGCAGCACGTTGTTCGCGCTGTCCTCGCGGATCGCGTTGAGCGCCGCCTCAAGCTCGCCAGCCAGCATATCAGACACAATCTGCTTCGGGACAAAGGCGGCCATTGCCCCAAGCATCGGCTCCAGGTCAAGCGACATCGTCGCCTGGAGGTCGGTGCCGTTCACCGCCGGGCTGAGCGTCCAGCGCGTCTCAAGCGAGACGGGCTTATGCACTTTAAACAGGATATCGCTTGGCGCTGTCCACGTCAGGTCGCCCTCGCAGCGGATGGTACCGAATATGCCACCAAGTGACATGTACGTTATCATGCGTGCGCTGCAGGTTTCCATATTCCGGTTGAGCAGTTCCACTTTTTGCATACGCGGCAACAGGTTACAGATACGATTCGGATCGGAGAGCGAGTCGAACACCTCTTCAGGGCTGCTTGACTCAATAGAGGCCCGGCGGGTAACGCGGATCATCGTGTGTCTCCTGATAGTCGCTTGACGCAGATGAGGTGTCGCAGGGATTGTGTACCGTTGCACAGATATTAGTGTCTATTTGTTGACGTTTTGCAAAGTAAGAGTACCACGTCGGTTCATGCATGTCAATCGCTCGGCGCGAAGAAGTTGACATGCCCCGATCAGGCTGCTACAATCGCCATTTGTGCGGTAGTTCACGCAATGTGATGGGGGGTACTGTGTCCACAGGGGGTCACTCAACATCTTGCCGCCCGCGCTCCATGGTGATTCTTATCGTGTTCGGCATCGTCCTAAGCGCGTGTACACCGCTTGAACCTCCGCAGCGCACGCTGCCCACGCTCCCCGCAGTGCTTGATATTACTCCCGCGCCGACCCTTGATATTGACGCGACGGCTACCGCCTATGCCAGTGTGGTACGCCCCTCGCCGACGCAGGCGGCGCTCTACACGGTGCAGGTCGGCGACACGTTGAGCGGCCTGGCCGAGCGATTTAATACGACCGTCGAGTCACTCACGGCAGCCAACGGCATCACCGACGCCAACTCACTTCAACCTGGGCAGACTCTGATCATCCCCTCGCTCCTGCGCACCCCGGTTGTTGGCCCCCCCGCCCCCAACGTCACCCCCTCGCCCAGTCGTTCGCCAGGGGGGAACTGAGAAACACGCGACTCTTGTCTACGAAGACCGCATGCGCGGGCGGATCGAGATTCCGGCGCGTCACTTGTACAGGAGAACACATCTATGGAAGATGTCGTCATCATTGGCGCAGCGCGCACACCAATCGGTCGCTTCAACGGAGCCTTCGCCGGGCTTACGGCGACCCAACTCGGCGCGGCGGCTATCCGCGCCGCCGTCGAGCGTGCCCACATCGATCCGGCCAGCGTCAGCGAGTGCATTATGGGCAATGTGGTGGGAGCCGGGCTCGGCCAAGCTCCTGCGCGCCAGGCCGCCCTCGGGGCCGGTCTGCCCGATAGCGTTGGTGCCCTGACGATCAACAAGGTTTGCGGCAGCGGCATGAAGGCGGCGATGCTCGGCTCGGCGCTCATCCGCAGCGGCGAGGCCGAGGTGATTGTCGCCGGTGGCATGGAGAACATGAGCCGCGTGCCCTACTTCCTGGCCAACGCCCGCCAGGGCTACCGGCTTGGCAACGGCGAGTTGCTGGACGCCCTGATCCACGACGGGCTCTGGTGTCCCTTTGAACACCACCACATGGGCAACTCCGCCGAGTGGATCGCTACGCACCACCATGTCACCCGCGAGCAACAGGACGCCTTCGCCTTCCAGTCGCAGCACCGTGCCATCGCGGCGATGGACGCCGGACGCCTGCGCGATGAGATTGCGCCGGTGGCAGTGCCCGGCCCCAAGGGCCAGAGCATCCTGGTGGACACCGATGAGAACCCACGTCGCGACACGAGCATGCCTGCCCTGGCCAAGCTAAAGCCCGCCTTCGCCGACGGCGGCACCGTCACCGCCGGGAACGCCCCCGGCATCACCGACGGCGCGGCTGCCCTGGTGCTGATGGGGGCCGCCCGCGCCGCCGCCCTCGGGCTGACGCCCCTGGCCCGCATTGCCGGTTTCGCCCAGGCCGCCGTAAAGCCCATCGAACTCTTCACCGCGCCGGCCTTCGCTGTCGAGCGGCTCTTACAGCGCACCGGCACCCGCATCGACGATTACGACTTGTTTGAGATCAACGAGGCGTTCGCCGCCCAGGTGCTGGCCAACGTGTGCGCCCTAGGCATCGACCCCGACCGGCTGAATGTCAACGGCGGGGCAATTGCCCTCGGCCACCCGATTGGGGCCAGCGGTGCGCGGGTGATCGTCACCCTGATCAACGCCCTGCGCCAGCGCGGCGGCACACGCGGCCTCGCCACCCTCTGCCTCGGCGGCGGTGAGGCCGTGGCGATGGCGCTCGAACTGGTGTAGAACTGCCGCCCTAAAAACCCACAGATTTGCCGCTGAGATTGCCAGCAAAGCTGGCATCTCAGCGGCAATTTTGACTATGTCGGGGGTCAACGGCCCCCAGATTCCTACTGAACTATGACAATACCACAATCACGATCATCGCTGACCCGCTTCGCCTGGCTCTCCATCGCCGCAGCCGTCGTCACCATCGGCCTCAAAGCCGGAGCTTACCTTGTCACCGGCTCGATTGGACTGCTCTCCGACGCCCTGGAGTCAGTGGTGAACCTGGTTGCGGCTATCGTCGCCCTGGTGGTGCTGACGGTGGTCGCCCGCCCGCCCGACGAGGATCACGCCTACGGTCACGACAAAGCCGAGTACTTCTCCAGTGGCGTCGAGGGTGCCCTGATCCTGGTGGCCGCCGCCAGCATCGCCTACGCCGCCATCGGTCGTCTGCTCGACCCGAAATCGATTGAGTCGGCTGGCCTGGGCCTGGCGATTTCTATTGGTGCCTCGGCGATTAACTTTGCGGTGGCCCGCGTCCTTATGCAGGCCGGACGCCATTATCACTCGATCACCCTAGAGGCAGACTCGCACCATCTGATGACCGATGTCTGGACTTCGGTGGGCGTCGTTATCGGCGTGTCCCTGGTTGCCCTTACCGGGTGGGATCTGCTCGATCCGATCATTGCCCTCATCGTCGCCGCCAATATCGTCTGGACGGGGGTACGCATTCTCCAGCAATCGGCCCTCGGCCTGCTCGACACCGCCCTGCCCGCCGATGAGCGCCAGCAGGTGGTTGCTGTGCTTACCCGCTACGTTGCCAGCGAGGGCGTCGAGTACCACGCCCTGCGCACCCGTCAGGCCGCATCGCGCCGCTTCGTCTCAGTTCACATTCTGGTGCCCGGCTCATGGACAGTGCAACACGGACATAAACTCCTGGATCAACTCGAACAGGATGTACGCGCCGCTCTGCCCAACACCACGATCTTCACCCACCTTGAGCCAATTGAAGACCCCGCATCTTTTGCTGACCAGACGCTTGATTAGGAATGTCTCATCACCTTAGGCGTGTTTCAATCTAGCGTGACAATTCAGCGACGAAACGATGACGCGGTGAGGCGTATCCGTCGCGGTTGCCGTGGGGGTTGACAATTCAGCGACGAAACGATGACGCGGTGAGGCGTATCCGTCGCGGTTGCCGTGGGGGTTGACAATTCAGCGACGAAACGATGACGCGGTGA
>CAIRFY010000118.1 GCA_903877945.1 uncultured Oscillochloris sp.
GAAGCCATTTTGGATTTTGGATTTCGGATTTTGGATTTTGGATTTTGGATTTTGGATTTTGGATTTCGGATTTTGGATTTCGGATTTTGGATTTTGGACTTCGGATTTCGGATTTCGCAATTCGCAATTCGCAATTCGCAATTCGCAATTCGCAATTCACAATTCACATTTTGCATTTTGCATTTTGCATTTTGCATTTTGCATTTTGCATCACTCCCTCACCACCTGCACGTTCGTATCCCCGGCAAGCATGCTCAGCACAGTGGCGACAATAGAGATCACTAGGCCACCGAAGAAGGCCGGCCAGAACCCGGCGACGTGAAACTGGATGTTGAGCTGGTCGGCCAGGGCCGAGGTGAGGCCGAGCATGGCGGCGTTGATCACCAGGCCGAACAACCCCAGGGTGAGCAGCACCAGCGGGCAGGTAAGCATGTAGATCAGCGGGCGCAGCAGGGCGTTGAGCAGCCCGAAGACCAGGGCCACCACGCCGATCTGCCAGCCTGGCCCGCTGAAGTCGATCCCCGGCACCAGCCAGATGGCGGCGAAGATCGCCAGACTGCTGATCAGCCAGCGCAGGGTGATCCGCTGCCAGGGCGGGCGCTGGTCAACTGGCAGTATTGGTTGATTTTGCATAGGTACCTCCACCTGTATGATACTATAGCCGCCGGTTAGGCGCTCACGCCCTGACCAGCGGCACTTCTATTTGGAGGGACAGCCCCTGATATGGCACAGAATACCCAAGCTCTCTTCGCCACGGTGGCCCGCAGCGCCGAGGCCGACGGCAAGGCGGCCTACTTTCGGCTGCACCGTCACCGCTTCGCCGCCATGCTGGGGGCGATCTCGGCCCCACGCGGGGCCAGCGTGCTGGAGGTGGGCGTCACCCCCGGCCACTTCACCGAACTGCTCGTCCAGTCGGGCTATCGGGTCAGCGGGGCAGACCTCGACCCGTTCACGCGCAAGGCTCTCTGGGATCGGCTGGGCGTCGAGGTGCGCCAGGTAAATCTGGAGCGCGAGGCCATCCCCTTCCCCGACGAGTCGTTCGACCAGGTGGTCTTTTCCGAGGTGATCGAGCACCTGGTCTATTCACCACTGCCGGTGCTGCGCGAGTTCCGCCGCGTGCTGCGGCCCGGCGGGCGGCTGCTGATCACCACGCCCAACGAGATCTACTTCAAGAGCCGGATGCGCGGAATCCTGCGCATGCTGCTCTGGCAGAGCCTACTCACTCGCGACGAGTTCCGCCACCAGATGCGCCTGGAAGGTGATCATCGCTACACCACCCACAGCCGCACCTACACCATGGGCGAGCTGAGTTGGCTGATCGAGCAGGCCGGTTTCCGCGTGGTGCGTCGTCAGTACGAGGCTCCCTGGGAGCGGGTTGGCCTGGAGGCCGGGCGTCTGCGTACCCACCCCCTACGCGTGCTGATCAAGGGCGCGTTCTACGCCCTGACCGCACTCGTCCCGCCCATACGCTCGATGCTCCTGGTGGTTGGGGAAAGGTAGCGTGTGATTTTGGATTTTAGGCAATAGACATGGTTTCAGGTGCCGGGTTTCAGCTTTACAGTTTGGCGAGGATGCGAGGATGCGACAAGGCGATGCTATCGCATCCTCGCGTCCTCGCGTCTCCGCCACACTGTAAAGCTGTTCTGAACCATGTCATACCGCAAAACTCGCCCTGTCACGCTGAGCGAAGCGTCCCAGCAGCCCAAATTGCGGTCGGGACGCTTCGCTTCGCTCAGCGTGACAGGTCTCACGGCGTTACTTCTGCGGTATTGCCATTTTGCATTTTGCATTTTGCATTTTGCATTTTGCATTTTGCATTTTGCATTTTGCATTTTGCATTTTGCATTGTAAACCGGGGTGTACGATGTCTGAAACAGACCAGGCGCTCGATGGCCAGATAGTCGCCAGCAGCGTGTCCACCCTGTCGGAGCAGCTCACCACGGGCGTTGCGGTCAAGCCACGCACCCTGCTGGGCGATGCTTGGCGCCGCTTCCGCAAGCACCGGCTGGCCATGTTTGGGGTGGCCACGCTGCTTTTCTTCGGGCTATCTGTCACTCTCGGCCCGCTGGGCTACCAGGGCTACCTGCTGAATCAGCTTGCGCAAGAGGGGATGCCTATCACGAACCCGCATCCCGACCTGCGTACATTAGTTGACCACCTCGACTTCCTCTCCCTCATGACCCCGCCCAACAGCATCCACCCGTTCGGCACCGACGACCTCGGACGCGACTTGCTGGCCCGCAGCATGTACGGCGGGCGGGTGTCGCTTGCGGTCGGTTTTGTCGCCATGATCATCGCCATCTCGCTTGGCACGCTGATCGGCGCTATAGCCGGGTTTTTCGGCGGCCTGATCGACCAAATCCTTATGCGCGTCACCGACCTGTTCCTCTCGCTGCCTGGAATCCCCTTCATCCTGCTCACGGTCTACCTCTTCCGCGAGCCCGTGATCATGGCGATGGGCTCGCCCGAGGCCGGGATTTTTATGATTGTGGTGACGGTGATCGGCTGTCTGGCCTGGATGCAGACGGCCCGCATTGTGCGCGCATCGTTCCTTTCGCTCAAGGAGAAAGAGTTTGTTGAGGCCGCCATCGCCCTTGGCGTGGGCACGTGGGCGATTATGTTCCGGCATATCCTGCCCAACGCAATTGGCCCGATCATTGTCGCGGCCACCCTTGAGGTTGGCAACGCGATCATCACCGAATCGACACTCTCCTTCCTCGGCGTCGGCTTCCCGCCCGACACGCCAACGTGGGGCCGACTCGTCACCGATGGCAGCCAGTACCTCCAGGCCGCGCCCTGGCTCGCTCTCTTCCCCGGCGCTCTGATCTTTCTCACCGTGCTGAGCATCAACTTTCTGGGCGACGGCCTGCGTGACGCCCTCGATCCGCGCTCGCGGCTGTAGGCACAGGGGTTAGGGGCCAGGGGTCGTGCATTTCTCAGAACTGATGCAAAGTCACCCTCCGGCCCTCACCCCCTGCCCCTCTCCCTCACGGGGAGAGGGGGCTGGGGGGTGAGGGCTGATCGGCGACAAACTGTAAAGTACCTGCGAACCATCCCTAACCGACACTACTGCGTTTCTTGCGCGGTATAGTCTGTAGAATCGACACCTGACACCTAAAACCCAAAGCCCGCCATGCCAACCCACCAAGCCAACTGCACACCACAGGCCGGAAACCACCGTCTTCGCCTCGGCCTCGTTATCGTGGCCTGCCTCCTTGGTGTTGGCTACGCCCTGGCGGGCCAGGGCGTGATCGACATCAGCCGCGTCGGCATCGGCCCCACGGCGGCTAGTCCAAGGCCAGGCTCCGCCGCAGACGCGATCCAGATCTTCTTCACCACGCCGAGCCTGGTCTACCCCGATGTGGCGAAGAACCGTAGCCCGGCGCCCTACGAGCATGCGATCATCGCCGACATCGACGCCGCCACCCGCAGCGTTGACATGGCTACCTACGAGTACAACCTCACCAGCGTCGCCGACGCCCTTGTGCGCGCTAGGCGGCGCGGCGTGAAGGTGCGTGTCGCCCTTGACCGCGAGAACCTCGACGACCCTACGATGGCCCAGTGGGCCGGTGCCGCCCAGGATGCCAAGATCCCGGTGACGTGGGAGCAAACTGACGCCTTCATGCACAGCAAGTTTATCATCGTGGACGCGAAGGTGGTCTGGACAGGCTCGTGGAATGCGACGAACAACGACACCTATCGCAATAATAACAACCTGCTGCGGATCACCGCGCCTGCGCTCGTCGCCAACTACCAGGCCGAGTTCGCCCAGATGGCTGCCAGTCGCTTTGGCACCAGCAAGACGCCCCAGACGCCGAACCCTAACGTGAGGATCGGTGGCGTGGCCGTTGAGAACTACTTTACGCCCAGTGACAGCGTCAGCCCACACATCATTGATCGGATCAGCCAGGCCCGCCGGAGCGTCGATTTCCTGGCCTTCTCCTTTACCAGCGACGCTATCGGCGACGCGATGATCGCTCGCCAAAAGGCCGGTGTGCCCGTGCGCGGCGTCTTCGAGCAGCGCAACGCCGGGGGTATTGGTAGCGAGTACCCGCGTCTCCAACACGCCAAGGTAGATGTGCTCAGCGATGGCAACTGCTACACGATGCACCATAAGGTGATCATCATTGATCAGCGCGTGGTGATCACCGGCTCGTATAACTTTACTAGCCGCGCCGAGAGCGTGAATGATGAGAACCTGCTGATCATCGAAGACCCGACAATTGCCACGCTCTACATGGACGAGTTTGCACGTGTCTACGCCCAGGCCCAGAACCCCGTTGCGTGTCGCTAGTACGACAACGAGGATTCCTCGATTTACGGCCATAGAAAGACACAGAAGCACACAGAACTATTTTTTCTGTGTGCTTCTGTGGCAAAATGTCGTTGTAGTAAGAGAAGGAGCGAGAATTTGCGCCCGTAGACCCTCGCTCAATCAGAGTAGCCGGCAGCCCCTATGCAACAGATGATCTTCCTCGTACTCGGAACCTGCATCGTACTGTTCATCCTCTGGCTGATCACACAGTTCCTCGATCAGGAGAGCGGCTATGGCCTGTACGTCTCGCTCATCCTCTTCAGCATCCTCATCTTCATGCTGGCAATACTGATGGCATCATCGATCAGTATTGTCATCTTTCACACCTGAGTCACAGTGCCTGGGGCTACGCATCTACCGCACCAGCATTTCCTTAATTGTGTCCCCTACAGATTTGTCACGCCCCAACTGTATGAGAAGAGATCTCACTATTCAGCACGTGGCGCGTCTGCGGAGCGATATCGGGTGGCATGGTGCGCAGATCTGTCGCCAGGCGATCAAGGTCGGCCAGCGTATCTAGGGTGTACCACGCGGGGAGCTGCGCCACCCGCAGGCCGTGGGTTGCCGCAGCGATACACAGGTCGTCAGGCGGATCATCGCTGCCGGGCAAGGTGCGCAGGAGGGCGGGGTGTGCAGCCCGCAGGCCGATGAGGTACCAGCCCCGCGTTTCTCCTGGGCCAACCACCAGATCGGCATCACCCTCTAGGTGGGTCAAGGCGTCCCGCAGACGCCAGATCGGCAGATGCGGCATGTCGCCGCCAAATAGCACCACCGGGCCATCGCTGAGTGCCTCGGAGAGGATACTCATCAGGGAGGCAGGAGAGAGATCGGGCAACAGGATAATCCTTGGGCCAGCAAGAGCCTGTAGCCGAACCACCAGACCTGAGTCCACCTGGGCTATGACGCTCAGCCGTGCCCCATACGCCTGGCCGGCCAGGGCGAGGCTGTCGTCCAAAAAGGCGGCATAGATATCGGAATCAGCGCCAGAGTATCGATTCAGATCGTCAAACGTCGGTCGAACGGTCGGATCATGGGCGAGGATAATGAATATGTGTGCCATGGTTTTAGAGATCAGACCTCAGCAGCGGTGAAGGTGATCAACGACGATTGGTTGGATGGGCGAATGTATCTGATGAGAGAAACAGGCGCACGTATAAGGTAAAGAATACGACATAAATTAAAAATTGTAAAAAAATGGGCAAAGGCGCTGGCGACTGAGGGTGAAGGTTGAGATTACCCTTTGACTGACCCAGCCAGCAGGCCGCGCACGAAGTAGCGCTGCAGCGAGAAAAAGACGGTCAGCGGGATAAGCATGGTGATGAAGGCTCCCGCCGTGAGCAGATGCCAGTCCTGCCCGCGTGAGCCGACCATATCGGCCAGGCGCATGGTCAGCACCTGCACGTTCGGCTGGGCACCGATGAAGACCAGGGCTACCAAGTAATCGTTCCAGACCCAGAGGAACTGGAAGATTGCGAACGAGGCCAGGGCGGGCATCGAGAGTGGCAGGATGAGCTGGGTACACAAAGCTACACCGAGAAGCGTGTCGTGACAGACTGCGCGATCAGCGCAGGACGGATCGACCACCACCTCCTTTCGATTGCAGATTGAAGATTGGAGATTGGAGATTGCGGCTGCAATCAGCAATCATCCAATTGATCCCGTCGTGCCCCGCATGACCAGTTCAATCGGCAGCACCTCAGACTGTGGCCCCAGGTTCTCGTCGCCGATTATGCGTAGCAACAAATCGACGCCGCGCTGCCCGCTCATAAAAAGTGGTTGGCGCACGGTGGTCAGGCCAAGGTACTCGGCCACATCAATGTCATCAAACCCGATGATCGAGAGGTCGGCGGGAACCCGCAGCCCCAGATCGCGCGCGGCCTCAAGCACCCCCATCGCCTGCGTGTCGCTTGCGGCAAAGATAGCTGTCGGTGGTTCAGGAAGCTGAAGCAGATTGCGTGTAAGAATCCGAGCCTCAAAGCGGCCATGAACTCCATAGCACTGATACTCGGGCCGCCGCACAACTCCGGCGGCGTCAAGCGCCCGCATATAGCCGATGTGTCGGTCACGGCTACTGGTGAAGTTGAAGGCCCGCGCCTCGTCAATGGAGTCGCCCGCAAACCCGATCCGCTGGTGGCCCAGATCGATGAGGTGCCGCACTGCCAACTCGCCACCGTAGACATCGTCAATCCGAACGCCGGAGATCCCCTCCGCCACGGTGTCGATCAGCACCACGGGCGTCCCCGCCTCTTGCAGGGCCAGCACCTCATCCTCACGCGGGGTCAGCGACATGATCAACACCCCGTCGGAGCGGTCGTGACACGAGATGTTGCGGATGCACGCATCGCGTCGGGCGACCGTCTCCACATTAAAGACCACCAGGCTATAGCCGCTGATCGTAAGTTGGGATTCAATACCGCGCAGCCGCTCAACCACCGACGGGCGGGTGAAGAACGGGGCGATAGCAGAGACGGTGAAGGTTTTGCCCGAGGCGAAGCTACGGGCGATCTGGCTTGGGGAATAGCGAAGCTCGGTGATCGCAGTGAGGACACGATTGCGCGTGATCGGGCTGACCAGGGGGCTGTTATTCAGCACTCGTGAGACGGTGCCGAGACCAACGCCTGCCTGGCGTGCCACGTCGCGAATCGTTGCCGCCATCACACCTCCTTGTGTGTTGCGCCCGTCGATGAGATCTGTCCGATAGGGTTGTGGGCAGTGGAACTAGTTCCATAGTAGCAGATATTTTTTGACTGTCAAGATCGTGGTATGATCCGCGCTGATGAACACACCGTCGCCAGCCAATCCTATCCGCGTCGCCATGCTCGCCCGCGTCGTCTACCCGCTACACGGGTTTGGCGGGATCGAGCGCCACGTCGGACACCTCGTTACGCACCTCGCCCGCCTCGGTGTTGTGGGGACGCTCTACGTGCAGTCAACGCCTGATGGCCGACGGCCAAGTATCGCCGAGCTACCGGCCCTGGCCGACGGTCGCTGGTCGCTGTCCATGCTGCGCTACGACTACACCTCGCCGCTGCTGCCGCCCAACGGCATCCTGGGCCGCCAGATCAACTACCCCTGGTACAGTTGGCAGTTGGGGGCGCTGGCCGCCGCCGCCGTGCGCCGTGGCGACGTTGATGTGGTCCACAGCCAGGGTCTCTGCGCCAGCGGCTACGGGTATATTCGCAGGCACGACCCATTGCTACGCCGGGTGCCCTTTGTGGCCAACCCGCACGGTATGGAGGAGTTCCGCACGCCCGATTGGCGCAAGTGGCTGGCCTACGCGCCCTTCCGCGCCCTCTACGCCTACGGGCACCGCGCCGCTGACCGGGCCATCGCCACCGATGCATGTACTAGGGACGACCTGCCGCGCTACCTGGGGGTTGATCCCGCACGGGTTGCGGTGGTGCCCTCAGCGATTGACGTGGACGAGTGCCTGGGCCTCGTGTGCGAGGATCTGCGAGCCACGTTGCGGGCACGCCTGGGGCTAACCGAGTCCCGCCCGGCCCTGCTCAGTGTGGGCCGCCTGGAGCGCAACAAAGGCTTCCATATTCTGATCGCGGCCCTGGCCCAGCTACGCAACGAACTGCCACCGGGCTGGCGCTGGCTTCTGGTAGGCAACGGCAAAGAACGCGCCGCCCTTGAGTCCCAGGCCCGCGCCGTCGGCATCGCCGACCACGTGACCTTTGTGGGCACACTCGACGACGCCGAGCTGCACAGCCTCTACGAAGAGGTTGATCTGGTGATCCACCCGACGCTGTATGAGGGCAGTTCTTTAGTAACCCTAGAAGCGATGATCCACCGCAAGCCCATCGTCGCCAGCGCGGCCGGTGGCATCCCCGACAAGGTTTTTAGCGGGCGCAACGGCTACCTGGTACGGCCAGGCAGCGTGGAAGACCTGGTCGAGAAACTACGTGCGGCCCTGGCACACCGGGCGCGCTGGCCGGCCTGGGGCGATGAGAGTGTGCGGATCGTGACCACAACCTTCGCCTGGCCGGTGGTGGCCCGACAAACGGTGGATCTCTACCGCGAGCTGCTTGGGTGATGTTCTATTCTTTGGCAGACATGTGCGAGCAAAACCGGTACATGTCTGCGACGCAACCAAACCTTGCCGGAGGCATTGTGACACACTCTTCACTCGTAGCTATTGGCGGCGGAGGCGGCGCGGCCCAGGTGCTGCTGGCCGCAGCGTCCTCCTTCGCTCGGCGCACGGCGATTGTGGCGGTGACGGACACGGGCCGCAGTACAGGGGTGGCGCGGGCGGTGAGCAAGATCCCGGCCCCCGGCGACCTGCGCGCCACGGTCTCGGCTCTGGCCGCCGACCACAACGCCCTCTGGCCGCGCCTGCTGGAGCAGCGATTCCGCGCCCCTGAGCATCCATCCCTTGACGGCATGGCCTTCGGCAATCTGCTGATCGCAGCCCTCGCCCAGTTGAGCGGCGACTTCGCCGGGGCGGTGTCCACCGTCGCTGATCTCGCGGGCTGCGCCGCCACCGTGCTGCCTGTATCCACTGCCGACGTGCAGCTTTGCGCGGAACTAGCTGATGGCTCCACCGTGCGCGGCGAGGTGTCCGTGCGTGCCCTGGGCCAGCCCCCGATCCGGCGGCTCTTCCTCGACCCACCGGCCCCCGCCTACCCGTCGGCGATTGAGGCGATCCTCGACGCCGACCTGGTGACCATCGGGCCGGGTAGTTTTTTTACCTCGATCCTGGCTACCCTCCAGTTTGGTGGCGTTGTCGAGGCGCTGCGCTCAACCGGGGCGCGGGTGATCTACATCTGTAACTCCACCACGCAGCCCGGCCAAACCGAGCATATGGGCGTCTACGCGCACGTGGCCCGTCTCGACGAACTGCTCGGCCCAGGGCACCTCGACGCGGCCTTGATCAACCGCAGCCCGCACCTGCCGAATGAACGAGTTGAGCGTCTAGCCGCCGATGGACTCCAGGTACTCGCCGCCGATGATGACGAGATCGCGGCAATTGCCGCCCTCGGCGTGCGACCCCTAGTGGCCGACTACAGCGAGGCTCCCGGCCCGCGTCGTCAGCTCTGGAATAAGCAGGACACCCTGCGCTACGACCCGGCGAAGGTCGGCGCGGCCCTGGCGGCGTATGTGAAAACGCCGTAAGACATGGTTCATATCTGCTTTACAGTTTGGCGATGATGCGATGATGCGATGATGCGCCGTCATCGCATCATCGCATCACATATCCTCGCAGAACTGCTACGCTGAATGTGCCCATTTTGAACCTTGTCTAATAACGCAGAAGAGACGCCCCGGCGGGGCGTCTCTCCTATCACAATGCCGCTGCTGCCGGACACAGAGTTGAATTCAACACCGTTACGTCGGGCCTACATTACAGCCCCGCCCGGCCCAAATTCCCTTCCCCCTGAACCGAACCCTCTCTGAACCTCGTTTCGCCACTAAACCTCGCAGATGGTGTTACAGCAACTGCTGAAGAAGACACCCTCTGTCATCCTGAGCGCAGCAAAGGGTTTTGCAGGTTACATAGAACGATGCTTCGCTACGCTCAGCGTGACACACGATGTCTTCTTCATCAATTAGACTTGTAAGAGTACTCTGTAATCTGCTCTTATTGTAGTGGGCAGAAGAGAAAATGTCTCTATGCTGCATGGCATATTAATGTTGGCAATAGGCGAGATAACAGGCAACAGCAAACAGAGATCCCACACCCCGATGCAGTCTCTCAGGGGGTCACGACAACCGAGCCGAGCAGGTAGCTCCCATCCTGGCGGCGGCCCTGGATCGCCAGCGACATCGGCCTACGGCTCGCCTCCGGATCACGCACAATCAGCACCAGGTCATAGATGCCGCTGGCGATCTTCGGCGGTAGGGTAAGGCTATCGGTGTGCGAAGAGGGAGTGTCCTGTCCAGTAGGGAGTAGCCGCCGAACATCGAACGAGGACGCGCCATCCCAGATCATCTGCCCGGTGTCCGGCTCGCGCAGTTGGTAGGCCAGGTGCCAGATCTCGTAGGGTGGCGCAACCCCGGTATTCACCCAGGTGCTGCTGATCGAAAAGCCCATCCCCGGCCATAGCATGATCGGCACGGTGATGCGCGAGGGAGCGATCCGATAGCCGCTGGTCTTCGCCATCTGGATCAGAGCCTCACGTGAGACCTCATCGAGCCGATCCCAATCCGGCAGGTTCCCGTTACCCACCAGCGAGATATGATAGCGCTGCACCTGTTCGCTGGCACGCAGGTACGACTGCGGGGCGCGCTGCTGCTCCGGGTTGATGAACTCGGACACCACCGGCGCGGTCTTCCAGCGGTCCTTGATCAGCGCCCAAAGTTGCGTATTCTGGCTCAGTTGCTCAAAGTGGTCGGTGCCGAGACTATCACGCCGCCAGCCAATCGTGGGCGAGGCCCGCAGCGCATAGGCCAGGGTCTCCTTATCATCGGTGAGCATCACCAGGTGCTTATCGGGGAAGGCAGCGCGATACATGTCAACGATGGCCCGCCGGTTCTCGGCGGTCATGTCCTGGGCACCCGCTGGTGAGGGGTAGGGGAAGTTCGCCATGTGCCACTCGCCCCAGTTGCCATACATGCCGATCTCCACCCAGCCGACTCGCGGGTCGTGATTATAGCGTGCGCCGAGGGCGGCGATCAGGTGACCAGCCCGATCCATAAAATCGGGGGCATTCCAGTCGGGCACATAGGTGTCGTCCGCGCCGCTATGACTGTAGTCGTACCACCAGCCCTGCTTCATCATGTCGGCGAGGTAGTTTGGCACAGACATGCCATTGCCAGAAACGAGGGTGCGGATGCGAAAGGCGTGTTTACGCCCGGCCTGTGCAGCCGCAGCGAGATCGCGGTCGATGACCGAAAAATCGTACTGATCGCGAGATGGCTCAAGGTTGCGCCATATGTAGCGATCATAGGAGTCGAGGGCTGGCGCGGGCAGGGGATCGGGTGAGGGTACCACTTCCTGGCCTCTCCAACGATAAAGGCCACGCAGCGGGTTGATCAGCGCGGGCGCATCGAGGGGGACTGCAACCGGGCAGATCGTCAGGGAGACATCCTGCGCTGTCCATGCGATGAGCGCAATCAGCAGGGCGATCACAAAGGAGCCCGGCAGAACCACCTGCATCGGCAGCTTCATCATCGTCCTCCAACACTGTCATTGCAATAGCGCAGAAGTAAGGCTGTCAGGCGGAACAAAGCACGATTCTTTGCGCCTTTGCGCCTTTGCGTCACTCCATGCGCGCACTGTGACGCAAAGACGCGAAGGCGCAAAGGGTGAGAAGGGTCGCGGGAGGGGCGCTTCGCTTCGCGCAGCGTGACAAGTCTCATAGCGTTACTTCTGCAGTATTGCCTATCATCCCATCGCCAGGCGGTACGCACCCACCGTCTGGTCGGCGACGGAGGCTGGGTCGTAGGACTGACGGGCCACAGCCGCCGCACGTACACCCATCGCCTGGGCGCTTGACTGATCCTGAAGCACGGCGATCAGGCGATCCGCCAGACTCTCCTCATCGCCGGGGGCCACCAGATAGCCCGTCTCGCCATCGACCACCATCTCAGCGGTGCCTCCCACCCGCGAGCTTACAACCGGACGGCCAACCGCGAGAGCCTGGGCGATGATCGTCGGCAGGGTCTCTTGATCCGAGAAGAGCGTCAGGACGTGGGACTGATGCAGTGCAGCGAGTACCCCGGCGGGCGCAAGATGTCCGGCCCAGACCACGGCGTCGCTGATGCCAAGCTGGCTCGCACGCTGCCGCACTGCTTGGGCGTAGTCGGGCTCCAACTCGGGGCCAGCGAGGACGAGGCGGGCCGTTGGGATGGCCTGACGCACCCGTGCGAAGGCGTTGACGATACCGAGGACGTTCTTGCGCGGGCGAATCACTCCGGCGAAGAGTACCTGCGGGTGCAGCGGCGGCGCGGGCGCGGCGGCGAAAAACTCCGGCCCGATTGGGTTGGCGATGCGAACCTGTCGCCCGCCGATCATTGGCGCAAGCAGGCTCGCATCATAGCGCGAGATCGAGATCGCCACTTGGGCGCGGCGCAGCACGCGGCGCACCATCATCTCAAAGAGCAGCGTCTTGATCATACCAGAAAGCCCCCGCGCAGATTGACGCGCCTCAATATGCACCAGCCCGTGGATCGTCACTACGGCGGGTAATCCCAACTGGGTCGCCACGTCGCCCACCCGATCAATACCGGTGCCATGAACCAGATCGGGGCGCAGCGACGGTAACAGACGGCGCACCGCCTGCACACACTGCGCCGAATGCACGAGGACATCGCCGCTGAGGAAGGGCACCGGGATGTCGATCCGATCAAGCGTGGCGCTTATCTGGTGCCGCCGCAACTGACCACGCCGACGGAGGACGCCCACCGTAACGTGGGCAACAGCGGGATGTGCGGCTAGTGCCGGCACCAAGGCGTAATTCACTGCCTCAACGCCGCCGACGATCTGGAGCAGGTCGTTTGGATACGCGCCGAGCAGCAGCACCCGCAGGCCGGAAGGTGACATGGAATTTAATCCCTCAGTATGAAAGTTCTACGATAAGGCGATGAAGCGAGCGCGTCTTCGCCTCATCGCTTCATTAGCAACAGAGCATAAGTAACGCTGTCATTCTGAGCGAAGCGAAGAATCCCGGCCGGGATTCTTCGCTTCGCTCAGAATGACAGGATGCCTCACAGCGTTACTTATGCGGTATTGCCTCATTGTAAAGCTGGATCGAACTTCACCTGACACCTACGATGGTATGCGGCTACGGTTGCGGAAACGTCGGTAGAACCAAGAGATGCTGAGAAGCCCACCGACAACAATCGCAATCAGCAGTACCGAAAGGCCGAGCGCGATTATCTGAGAGGGCGGCCCTTGCGGCGCCGTAGCGTTGGGAAAGGGCGAATCGACCACCGCTGCCTCAGCGGGCACCGTCGTCGGGCTCGTAGCGGCGCTCGTCGTGCTACTTGCCAGGTTCGCCAGATGCGCCCCGCTAATGAAGATCTGTTTGCCAACAATCGTGGCGAAGGTACCGCCCAGCCGTGTGCGCAGATCCGGCGATGTGAAAACATCGCGAGCATAGACCAGTCCTTGCGGGCTGCTGCCCAAGATCGCAAGAACCAGCCGCTGGGGATCCCACGGCGCACGCAGCAACTCCGCGTAGCCGACATCCTGGCCGACAGCGGTGCGGAAGACCACCTGCGTATCGCGATTGTACGCCTGATTGGTCGTCATATCAAAAGGTGCCGGCAGATCGTCTTTCAGCTCTGTGATCAGCTTAATCTGGTTGGGCAGGCCGATGATCAGCACATTGCGCTGGTTGCGCACCTCCGGCGAGACCGCATCGCCATAGGCGACATCCAGGTCGATCAGATTCCCGGTAACTTGGTTGCCCAGATCCGCAGCGATCTGCGCCGCAACCTCCCAACTCGCTGGGTCGCTGGGGGCGAGCACGAAGGCGATGTCGGCGAGGTTGGGGTCGGACGTGAATATATCGGGGTAAAGATCGAGGTTGATGGAGCGATTCGGCGTGGAGTTGACCTGGGTGAGGGGCAACGTGATAAACGAACTGGGCCAAATATTGGCCCAGAGGTCGCTCTCGGTTGCCCCCAGCGTCGCCGGGACAAGGCTCATCCGCACGGTAATCGTGTTACGACCGGCGCGCACCAGCTTTGACGGGATGCTCACCGCAATAGTGCTTAGCGATGTGGAGGTATCGCTGAAGCGCACGCTGCCGATCTCGCTCGCGTTAAGCAGCACCGTTATCCCCGACTGGCTGTAGTCGAGCATGGCCGAGTGGTTAAAGTACAGGGTCAGACTCGATTCTTCATCGGCCACCCGATTACGAGGGACATCGAAGACAAAGGGAAGGTTCGTTTGTCCAAGGCGAGCCGTGCGGATCGTCGACACGTAGCCAAGGTACTCGAAGCTGCGCACGGGCGGTGGTTCTTCCTGCACCGTTTCGGGCTGAACTGCAGCGATCAGCGCGAGGTTTGGGTTGCTGATCGTGAGCAGATCGCGGGCGGACAGAGCCTGAGCCGCCTTGAGTACCGCCGCATTGGAGTTGCCGCCCACCACCAGCACCGCCTTCTCGGCATTCCAGGGTGAGATCGCCATCTGCACAACGCCGTCGTCCGCACCCATCGTCGGTGCGGTAAATCCGGCGGCGCTGATCGTGGCCGGTAGCGTCACCGTGCGCAGTAGCGGCAGATCCACAGGCTTGCCGACAAAGATTAGATGCGCGGCGCTATACTCCTTGCTGGTCAGGTCACTACTTCGGCGCACACCCAGATTCAGGTGGTTCCCGCTCATCCGACCGAGCCCCGCCGCAACGATCAGCGCCGCCCGCAACTCCTGGGCACTCGGCGAGTCCGGTAGCACCAGCAGCGCCGCATCCGTAAGGAAGCTGCCCTCGTAGATCGGGGCCGGTAGATTACTCAGGGAGATGTCCAGCGGCACAGCCGAGTGTATCAGGGTAAAGGTTGAGTCGTCTCGGATCTGAATCTGGATCGGCAAGTCGGATGTCAGCGTGGTGTTCAACGCCAACCGCTGGTCGCTCAGCAGAGCCAGGGATGTTGCGGGGATGAGAACCGAGATCGTCTGCTGGCCGATCTTGGTGAGATCAAAGCTGCCCAAGGAGTGACCGTTCAGATTGAACTGGAGCTTGCCCAGCGTGGTGGCTCCCCCCAACAGGGGCTGCAAACTGGACACACTAACGTTGAGTTTGATCGCAGAACCTGGCTCGATCTTCCAGGCCCGTGGGAGCGTAACAAAAAACTGATGCGACTCGTGCGGGGATGTCAGGGTTCGGGCACTCAGGCCCAACTGCACGAAGCTATAAATGTCGGCAGGGGGCGGAGGCTGCTGAGCATCTGGGGCTGCATGGACCGCGCCCGCGCCCGCCATAAAGGTGAGCAACAGGGCCACGATGAAGAGGCGTTTTATCTGGTTCATGAATGTCTTCCTTGGCCCGTGGCCCCGAACGGGGCACGGGGAGGGCTTGGTCTTATTCACCGCAATACCGCAGAAGTAACGCGGTGAGGCGTCTTGTCATTCTGAGCGAAGCGAAGAATCCCGGCCGGGACGCTTCGCTTCGCTCAGCGTGACAGCGTTACTTATGCTCTATTGTTATTCACCGTCCTATGCCGTGCGCCCGCTGGGCACCGGGCGAGCGGGCCAGCACCTGCGCGAAAAGATTCTCGTACTGGGCGACGGTCGTGGACATGTTACACTCACGCCGCACGCGCACCCGCGCCGCCTGGCCCATCTTCCGGCGTGCCTCGGGGTTACTGAGGAGCGCCAGGAGCGCCTGGGCCAGGGCCACCGGGTCGCCCGGCGGCACCAGCAGCCCCTCAACCCCCGACGTTACCAGATCGGGCACCCCACCCACGTTGGTGAGAACCACCGGGCGGGCGGCGGCCATCGCCTCAATCGCCGAGATTGGCAGTCCCTCCCATGCCGATGAGAGCGTGAAGATGTCGGACTGGCCCAAGATCGCCGCGATGTCGTGGCGCGTGCCAGCGAACTCAACCTGCCCCGCCACGCCCAGATCGCGAGCCTGGTTCTTGAGCTGCTGCTCAAGGGGGCCGCTGCCCACGATCAGAAAGCGAGCGTCGGGTCGGACATTCAGCACGATCCGGGCGGCGGCCAGCAACACATGGTGCGCCTTCTGCTCCATCAGTCGGCCCACGGTGGTGATCAGCGGTCCGGCGTTAATGTCCCGTGCCGTCACCCCTGTGTCCAGATCGAGAAAACCATCAACGGTAACACCGTTCTTAATCGTGCTGATCTGGCCTTCGGCGATGCGCCAGCGCCGCACATACATCGTGCGGATGCTCTCGGAGCAGGCCACCAGATGCGCGGCTAGGGCGCAGGTTGATCGCTCAAGCCAGTAACGGTAGACCGCCTGACGCTCGTAGTCCTCGGGCATGTTGTGCATGGTTGAGATCACCGGCACACCCATAGCGCGGCCCACCAGCCGCCCCACAAAATCGGCGCTGGTCAGGTGCGTATGGATCAGGTCGATCCGCTCGGCGCGGATGTAGCGCACCAGCGCACGGTAGAGCCCCGGCGCGTACATTTTGCGTGCGCCCAGAACATAGGTCGGCACGCCGATTTGGGCGAACTCGCTCTGGAGCAGGTTGCCCTGTACCACACTCAGCGCACAGACCCGCGCCTCGCAGCGGGCTGGGTCGAAGGATCGTACCAGGTCGTAGACCAGCCGCTCGGCACCGCCAGCAGCCAGAGACGAGCAGAGCTCAAGCACACGGATGGGCCTGCTCACGGGCGTCTCCCTCCGGTAGATGCGCGGGCCGCTTGCTCAAGATACGGGGCCATGCGCCCGACGACATCATCCCAACTGCCGCCGTTTGTCAGGCTGGCCTGGGCGGCCCGGCCAAGCCGCTCGGCCCGGCCAGGGTCGCCCAGCAGGGCGATCAGCGCATCGGCCAGCGGCTCGGGCTGCCCGGTCTCGGCCAGCAGACCCGTCTCGCCATCACGGATGATCTCGGGCATCGCACAGACGGTGCTGCCGATACAGGGCAGTCCAAAGCTCATCGCCTCGAAAAAGACGTGGCCCCAGGGCTCGAAGATCGAAGGCATGACAAACACGGTTGCCTCGGCGTAGCGCCGGGCCAGTTCCTGTCGGTCATCAATCCGACCGAGCCAGTGCAGCCCCGGTAGTTCGCGCAGGGGGCGGCGTGGCCCGACGACCCACAGTTGCGCATCAGGCAGCGTGCGGCGCACCCGCTCCCACGCATCAAGCAGCACCAGGCCGCCCTTGCGTGCAAAATCAAAACCAACAAAGAGGGCGATCTGTCCGTCGTAGCGCTTCGCACTGATCGGTGCCAGGTGGAAGTTACCGCCCCCGCCTACCCGGATCACCCGCGCCGGGTCACAGCCGTAATCCTCAATCAGCGAACGGCGCAGAAACTCGCTGCGCGGAAAGAGAAACTGGGCGCTGCGGTAGACCCGGCTCTCGTACTGCACCCAGGCGTCGCGAGTTGCGCCGCGCAGCGGTGCCCAGGCCGGGTAAAGCCGCTCGGAGATACGGTAGGTGTTGTCGGTGTGCAGCACATAGCGCTGGCGCTCGGGCTGCGCGCCTGGAGAAAACAGCGTGTGCAACTGGACGATCATGTCGTAACGTCCTGCGTGGGCTTGGATCAGCGCATCAGCGTGGGCAGTGCGCCGCTGGAACGCCCACATGTTCAATGAACGGCGCTGCCGCCAGCGTTCGCGGTTGGGGTGCAGCGAGCGCAGCCGATTCAGGTACTCCTCGGCGCGGCTCAGCGCCGGGCGCACCAGATCGACTACCGTGTAGCGCCGATCCAGGGCGACGTACAGGCCAGCACTCTTTGACAGCGGGTTACTGCGGAAGTCCGTAGCCTGCTCCAGAGTCAGCCCGAGAATGCGCAGTGTCTTCATAGGTTCCCGTCTTAGACATATTTCAGATTGCAGATTTTAGATTGCAGATTTGCCGCAACAGGACGCAGTACATGTGTCCAAACTGTCAAGCTGGTTTGAAATATGCGTTAGGGATGGTTCAATCTAGCTTGACAGTTCAGCGATGAAACGATGACGCGGTGAGGCGTTCCGTATCGCCTCATCGCCTCATCGCCTCATCGCAAGACTGTAAAGCTGAATGTACCCATTTTGAAATATGCGTTAGCCAAAGTTCGCGGATGCTTTACAGTTTGCAATGTTCGTAGTGCGGGCTTCTAGCCCGCCAGATGCGTGTCGGCAGGCTGGAAGCCTGCGCTACGAACTGTCACGCTGAAACCTGGCACCTGAAACCTTGTTTAGCCAGCCAAGCGCGCTCAGCCAGAGCGCCCGGTCGGTCAACCAGAGCCCGCCCGCATACACGATCATGCCCGTGACCACCGCAACAGCCAGGCCGATCAGCCTCCACTGCGCGGGGATGGCCGCCACGATCAGCCATGTTGTTAGGCCCATTGCGACGGCGGGAATCAGGGCTGGCATGATCCGCTGCCAGATCGCGCCCAACGAGACGCCGATCATCTGGCGCATCGTCAGATAATCAATGCAGAGGACGAACAACGACACCCCAAGCTGACCGGCGGCCACCGCCACAAAACCGTAGGGCACCGTCAGCAGGACGACCACCACCAGCACACAGAGCTTGGCCAGGGTCTGGTAGTTCACGATCTCTGGCCGACCGATGGCCTTGAGCAACTGACCGCTGTTAAACGAGAGGGTGCTGACGCCCGCCCGCAGCGCGAGCAACTGAAGCGCCGGGATCATCCCCAGCCATTGCGCCCCGAAGACGAGGCCCACAAAGTCGGGGGCCACCGCCGAAATGCCAATGCTAAACGGCAGCGTGACCAGCGCGATATAGCGGATCGTGGTGAGGAATCCAGCCCGCAGCCGATCCATATCGTGGTTCATCTTTGTGTACGAGGGAAAGAGGACCCGCCCGACCACAAAAGCGATATTGATAATCAGCAGATCCGACAGGCGGAACGCCTGCTGGTAGAGGGCGAGGTCGGCGCGGCCAAGCAGCCTCCCGACGATCAGGTAGTCGGCGGTGGCCCAGAGCACCGAGAGCATCTGGATGAGGACCACCTGGACGCCGTAACCGAGCATGGTGCGCGCCAGGGCCGCGTCCCACACGAGGCGCGGGCGCCACGTTGATATGGCCCACAGCACCACGGTAATCGCCAGGCTGCCGAGTACCTGGCCCCACACCAGGCTCCAGGCTCCCATGCCCAGGGCGGCAAGGGCGATTGAACTAACGCCTTTGACCAGGCTACGGCTCAGGTCGGGCAGAATCTTCTGGCGGAAACGCAGTTCCTTGGTGAGCAGGGCGAGCTGAGTCTGGCCAAACCCGTTGATCGCCAGGGTCAGAGCGAGTACTTGCAGCATCGGCATCACCGTGGGTTCATCGTAAAAACCCGCGACCAGCGGGGCCAGCAGATAGGCCACGACTGCTAGGCCACAGCCGGCTACCACGCTGATGATGAAGGCGACATTCCGCGCCTGCGTCAGGTTCTCGCGCTGGTAGATCAGCGCCTCGGAAATGCCCAGGTCGCCGATGGAATCGAGGTATTGGATGGCGAGCAGCGCGATGGCCACAACCCCAAACTGCTCAGGGGCCAGCAGCCGAGCGAGGATGATTGTGCTGATGAAGGTGAGGAACTTGCCACTGGCGAACGACACATAGTTCCAGATCACGCTTTCGACGGTTTTTTTACCGAGGCTCATAGGTGTTCTTAACTTCAGCCAGACACTGCTGCCCGGCCTGTCTGAGCCCCACCGCCAGGGCCAGGGCGATCCAGAAGAGGCGCGGGTAATCGCCGTGGAGAAAGATCGCAGTGATCAGGTAGCCGATAAAGCTAATTTGAAAGCACGCGGACAGATCGGCCCAGCGGCGGTTGCCCGCAGCCAGAAACGACTGTCGGGCTTGATGCGCGTACTGGAATGCCAGCACAATCATGGACAAAACCATGCTTAGCCCGATCACACCATGCTCGGCAGCAATCTCCAGATAGAAGTTATGTGCATTGCGCTCCTTATCTTCCACCGCACTGCCATACTCACGGATGTAGGAAATATAATGTGGTCGGTAGTTATCGGCCCCAACCCCGAGGATCGGGTTGTCGAGGAACATATTGAGCGCAATCGCCACCTCAACCGAGCGCCCAAGAAACGAGGTGTCCGACACGGTGGTCGTTTGATTACTAGGCACCAGTTCCGTGAGCGTGGACAGCCGATCCTTCAGATCGGACGGTGCCGCCAGATAGGCGACCACCGCCAGCGGCAGCATAAAGAGCAGGTAGCGCGGATTAAAGCGAAAGTAAAAGAAGTAGATTATCAGTGCCACGGCGAAGGCCAGGAACGTGCCACGCGAGTAGGTCAGGCCAATTGCCCCGAGCAGCACCAGTAGCGCGTAGCCGCCGCCCAGCTTACCAAGCCACGTCTTCCCGTTAAAGATCAGCCAGAGGGCGAAGGGGAAGGCCAGCACCGGGATCTGCCCGTAGAAGTTCGGGTCGCCGAGCGGCCCGCCCGCCCGTGAGCGATCTGCCTGGCCATCCACGATAAAGGCGATCTTCACCTTCGCCAGATCCCAGTAGCTGTTATCGTAGGTCTGCGTCACCTCCTGGTAGATCGTCAGCGTCGCCAGCAGCGCGGCGATCCCGACGATCAGCCAGATCGTGCGCTCAAAGAGAACCGGCGAAACCAGGAAGTTCATAATCACAAGGCAGATCAGCACGTCCTTGGTGAAGTCGCCGATCCGCCCCTGCACTGGACCAGTGAAATCGGCGTACCAGACGCCCATACA
This sequence comes from uncultured Oscillochloris sp., assembly GCA_903877945.1. Classification (GTDB taxonomy): domain Bacteria; phylum Chloroflexota; class Chloroflexia; order Chloroflexales; family Chloroflexaceae; genus Oscillochloris. The sequence continues at coordinate 20,578 of CAIRFY010000118.1, forward strand.
CACGTAGATCAGGTAGGACACGATCAGCCATGCGATGGGGTCGCCCACCAGTTTACGTTTCTGGGGGCCAAATCGCCTCGACAGCACGATGATTAGCAGCAGGATCGCCAGGGGAACTGCGGGAGACTGGATATTCAGCGCGTGGTCGAAGGAGTCGAAGATAAAGCCCCAGCGCAACCCGCAGAGAGCCAGGGCCGCGTACTCGGGTGCCGCAAAGACCATCCACAGCCCCACGGCGGCAATCAGCGGTACCAGCGCGTAGACGAGCGACACGCCGGTGGC
>CAIRFY010000119.1 GCA_903877945.1 uncultured Oscillochloris sp.
GACACGGTGATGGGGTGACACGGTGATGGGGTGACACGGTGATGGGGTGACACGGTGATGGGGTGACACGGTGATGGGGTGACACGGTGATGGGGTGACACGGTGATGGGGTGACACGGTGACATTGGCCGCTATGGATTTCCTCACCGTGTCACGCGCTGACCGTGTCATCGTACCATTATTCACAAGGAGCGACAGGGCTATGCGCAAACATACGATTGTGGCGTTGGTGCAGGATCGCCCCGGCGTGCTGAGCCGGGTGTCCGGCCTGGTGCGGCGGCGCGGGTATAACATCGAGAGCCTGGCGGTGGGCCACAGCGAGCAGCCGGAGATCAGTCGGCTGACGATTGTCGTCGAGTCGGAGGATGTCGAGCAGGTGGTGAAGCAGCTCTACCGGCTGATCGAAGTGATCAAGGTGAGCGATGTCACCTTTGACCCGACGGTGGAGCGCGAGATGGCGGTGGTGAAGGTGCATGCGCCGCCCTCGGTGCGCCACGAGATTATCTCGATGTGCGGCGTGTTTGAGGCCAAGGTTGTAGACGTGGGTGTTACCACGTTGATCATCGAGATGACGGGCACGCCCTCGAAGGTGGAGAACTTCATCGAGGTGGTGCGGCCCTACGGCATCAAGGAGATGATGCGTACAGGTCGAATCGCAATGGTGCGCGGCGTCCGTGGTCATAACGCGGGCGAGTATGTCGAGACGGCGAATAGCGCCGCCGTGCCGAGCGTGGTCTAATGCAAAAGTCAAAATGCAAAAGTCAAAATTGACCGATCATTGGTTCATTTTGTATGTTGCATTCTGACTTTTGCATTTTGCATCTTGCATTTTGCATGTATATTTTTGGAGGAATGAGACATCATGGCGGAGCTTTTCTACGACAAGCAGGCGGACCTTGAGCGGCTCAAGGGCAAGCGGATCGCGATCATCGGGTTCGGTAGCCAGGGCCACGCCCACGCCCGCAATTTGGCCGATAGCGGCCTGGATGTGTGTGTCGGCCTCTACGCTGGCTCCAAGAGTTGGGCCAAGGTTGAGGCTGCCGGGCTTAAAGCCTTGACCGTCGCCGATGCGGCTAAAGAGTCCCAGATGGTGATGATCCTGACGCCTGACACGACCCAGGCTGAGATTTATCGCGACCATATCGCGCAGCATATGGAGCCCGGCAAGACCCTGATGTTCGCCCACGGCTTCAATATCCGCTTCGGCCAGATTATCCCACCGGCGGGAATTGACATCAGCATGGTCGCCCCGAAGTCGCCTGGCCACCGTGTGCGTGAGGTCTTCACCCAGGGCGGCGGCGTGCCAGCCCTGGTGGCCGTGCAGCAGGACGCCAGCGGCGGCGCGATGGCCGACGCTCTGGCCTACGCCAAGGGCATCGGTAGCACCCGCGCCGGTGTGCTGACCACCACTTTCGCCGAGGAGACTGAGACCGACCTGTTTGGCGAGCAGGTTGTCCTCTGTGGCGGCGTCAGCGCGCTGGTAAAGGCGGGCTTTGAGACCCTAGTGAACGCCGGGTACCAGCCCGAGGTGGCCTACTTCGAGTGTATGCACGAGCTGAAGCTGATCGTCGATCTCTTCTACCAGGGTGGCCTGAACTACATGCGTTACTCGGTGAGCGACACCGCCGAGTGGGGCGACTACACCGCCGGGCCGAAGATCGTCACCGATGAGACGCGGGCGGCCATGAAGCAGATCTTGACCGACATCCAGAGCGGGGCCTTTGCCGAGGATTGGATCGAGGAGAACCACACGGGCCGGGCGCGCTTCAACGCCATGCGCAAGGCTGATGTCGATCACCCGATTGAGCAGATCGGCATGCAACTGCGCCGGATGATGCCGTTCGTCGGCCCGCGTGAAGTCAGGCCGGGTGAGGGCGGAGCGTAATCAATGCAAAATGCACAATGCACAATGCAAAAGGTTTAGCATCTTAGGCATGTTTCAGAATCGGCCATTCTAGCTTGACAGTTCGTAGTATGGGCTTTAGCCCACGGAGCGGATCTGCACGCGGCTGAAGCCGCTACTACGAACGCCGCAAACTGTCAAGCTGGATTGAAACATGCCTTAGACAAGGTTTCAGGTGCCAGGTTTCAGCTTTACAGTGTGGCGATGAGGCGAGGATGCGACGAGGCGATGCTATCGCATCCTCGCGTCCTCGCGTCCCCGCCACACTGTAAAGCTGTTCTGAACCATGTCTTAGTTGTTTTGCATTGTGCATTGTGCATTGTGCATTGTAAGAAGGAGCGAAGCGACAATGGACGTAGATCACGTACGAATTTTTGACACGACCCTACGCGATGGTGAGCAGGCTCCTGGTTGCACGATGACCCTGGATGAGAAACTGGAGGTCGCTCGGCAGCTTGGCCGCATGAAGGTCGATATTATTGAGGCCGGATTTCCTGCCGCCTCCCCCGGCGACTGGGCCGCCGTCAATGCGATTGCCCGCGAGGTGGGCACCCCCAATGGCCCGGTTATTGCCGCCCTGGCTCGTGCAAATAAGGACGATATTGACAAGGCGTGGACGGCGATCCAGCCCGCGACCCATCGGCGTATCCACACGTTTATGTCCACATCGGACATCCACCTGGAGCACCAGTTTCGCAAGAGTCGTGGCGAGGCGCTGGAGCTAATCGGCGAGATGGTGACCTACGCCCGTTCGCTCTGCGACGACGTGGAGTTCTCACCGATGGACGCCACCCGCTCCGAGCCGGAGTTTCTCTTCCAGGCAATCAAGATCGCCATTGAGTGCGGGGCCACCACCCTGAACATCCCCGACACGGTGGGCTACTCGACGCCGCAGGAGTATGGCGACATGATCGCGGCCATTCGCAAGAATGTGCCCGGTGCCGACGGCATCATTCTCTCGACGCACTGCCACGACGACCTGGGCGTGGCGGTGGCCAACTCACTGTCGGGTGTCTACAACGGCGCTCGCCAGATCGAGTGTACGATCAACGGGATCGGCGAGCGCGCCGGTAACGCCTCCCTGGAGGAGGTGGTGATGGCCTTGCATACCCGCGAGTCGTTCTACGGTCTGAAGACCCAGATCGAGACCCGCGAACTCTCGCGCAGCTCACGCACGGTCAGCAGCTTTATCGGCGTGCCGGTGCCGCCGAACAAGGCCATTGTCGGGGCCAACGCCTTCGCCCACGAGTCGGGTATCCACCAGGACGGCGTGATCAAGAACCGGATGACCTACGAAATCATGAGCGCGGAGACGGTGGGCCTGGACGGGAACGCGCTGATTCTGGGTAAGCACTCGGGTCGCCACGCCTTCCACAAGCACATTGAGGCTCTGGGCTACACCCTGGACGACGAGGATTTTCAGCATGTCTTCTTGCGCTTTAAGGATCTCTGCGACCGTAAGAAGAAGGTGGACGACCGCGACATTGAGGCGCTGATCGCGGGCGAGACTCAGCACACCCCGCAGATCTTTAAGCTGGAGCATGTGCAGTACAGCTCGGGCACGGGTATGATCCCCTCGGCTACCGTGCGCCTGATCGACCCTGACGGCGAGGAGCGCACCGATAGCGCCCAGGGCACCGGCCCGGTGGATGCGATCTACAAAGCGGTGAACCGGGTGATCAACCGGCCCAACGAGCTGATCGAGTTTTCGATCAACGCGATCACCGAGGGACTCGACGCGGTAGCCCAGGTGACAGTGCGTATCCGTGAGCAAGGTACGCCCGAGGACGGTGGCAGCGACCCGACCAGCATCAACCTGACCGGTAAGCGCGCCGTGCAGCAGATCTTCTCTGGCTACAGCGTCAACACGGACACGATTGTGGCCGCCGCTGAGGCGTATATGGGCGCGCTAAACAAGATGCTCGCCGCGAGCGAAGAGCGGATTCGGGCCGAGGCTGTGGCTTACGCCGCCGGATACGGCCAGGAGTAACCATTGCAGATTGTGGATTGCGGATTGCGGATTGTGGATTGCGGATCAATCCACAATCCACAATCCACAATCCACAATCTGCAATCCATAATCGTCATGCAGACTATCGCATACCTTGGCCCAGCCGGTACGTTCTCTGAGGAGGCGGCGATTGCCTATGTCGTAGGCGAGGCCAGTTACCTGCCCCTGGCCAGCATCCCGGCGGTGGTGACGGCCATCGAGACGGGGGCGGCTGATGTGGGGGTGCTGCCAATCGAGAACATGCTCGAAGGCGGCGTGGTCTATACCCTTGACCTGCTGATCCACGAGACGAGCCTTCAGATCACCGGCGAGCTGGTCATTCCGATCCGCCAGTACCTTGTGGTGCGGGCGGGGCTGCGCCTACCGGATGTGAAGGTACTCTACGCGCACCCGCAGAGCCTCGGTCAGTGCCGCAAATTCATCGAGCGCTGCCTGCCGGGGGTCGCCACCATCGCCTCGCTGTCGAATAGCGCGGCACCCGCCGAGGCGCTGGCCGACGAGCGCCCCGCCGCCGCGATCAGCACCCTGCGCGCCGCTGAGATCACCGGGGCCAGCATCCTGGCTCGCGACATCGCCGATAGCACCGGCAATGTCACCCGTTTCATTGGCCTGGCTCGCCAGGACGCACCACCTACCGGCGATGATAAGACCAGCTTCTGCTTCGGCTTCAGCGAGGATCGCGCAGGCACCCTGGTGGATGCGCTGAAGGAACTAGCCGCCGAGCAGATCAACATGACCAAGCTTGAGTCGCGCCCCTCACGGTTACTGCTTGGGAAATATATCTTCCTGGTGGACATTAACGGCCATCGCGAGGACGCCCACGTCGCTCGCGCCCTGGAGCGGATCCGCCAGCAGACGGGCATGTTCAAGATCTTCGGTAGCTATCCGTGCTGGCATGATCGCCGCTAGAACCAATACCTTGGTCAAATAACGAGTCCTCCGCCGCTCAGCCCTCACCCCCCAGCCCCCTCTCCCCGTGAGGGAGAGGGGCAGGGGGGTGAGGGGGCAAGGTCGGCTTATTCGAAAAGTATCAGATCTGATTCAGATACATTTGTTTCACAAATGATTCGTATGCTACAATACGTTTCAGACACTCTCACCGTTCCGTTGTACCATGCCCGTAACAGAGTGTGTCAGCGTATAAGCTTAGGTTGATCAGTCGCGCAGCACGTCTGCGCAAGAGGGAGATACCATGTACGACCTGATTATTATCGGTGGTGGGGCTGCGAGCCAGTCGGCAGCCATGTACGCGCAAGGGAAGCAGCTTAACTTCTTGCTGATCAGCGAGCGCCTGGGCGGCAAGATCGAGCCCGTATCGTCCGAGGGCCGCGACTACATGTTTGGCAAGATGCTGATCCACTACGATGCGCCTGATGAGGACGAGTCCGACGAGCAACTGATCGGCAGTTCGGTGGTTCACCAGTTCGAGCGCCAGCTCAAGCATCTGCACGACCGCATCCTTGAGGATCGGGTCTTGAGCCTCCGCCAAGACGGGACGACCTTTGAGGTGGAGACGAGTACGTCGGGGATGAAGCAGGCGCGGGCGGTGATTGTGGCCACCGGCGCTAAGCCACGGCGTCTGGATCTGCCCGGTGTCGCCGACCATCTGGTCGCCAACCTTGGCTACAATACGACCCACCACGGCGACACGCTGCGCGGTCGTGAAATCGCCGTGATCGGGGCGACCGACGAGGCGCTGCTGAGCACCGCTGAGTTTGCGCAGTCGGCGACGAAGGTCTATCTTGTCGTGCCGAATCTGGATGCAGCCGAGCGACCTGAACTGGCGGCGCTGGCGAGCCTCAAGAACGTGGAGTTGCTACAGGGCTACCGGGTGGCCGAGGTGAAGGGCGAACCCCTGGGCCGCAAGCTGGTGCTGGAGCGCGATGGCTCGCGGCGTGCGCTCAACGTCGATTCAATCTTCGTTGACCTGGGCTACGAGCCGGCGACAGCGCTGGTGAAGGATCTGGTCGAGCAGACTGCGGAGGGCTACATCCGGGTTGACCGGCGCAACGCCACCAGCGTGGCCGGTCTGTTTGCGGCCGGTGATGTGACCCGCTCCGAGGGCGAGCAGGTGCTGACGGCGATTGGCGACGGTGCCCGCGCCGCTCGCAGCGCGCACTTCCATGTGCTGACGAGCCTGGCCGCAAACCCAGTGGACGCCGCAGCCTAGACCTGTTCCCGTTTTATACTTTGGCCAACAAATGCAAAATGCAAAATGCAAAATGCAAAATGGCAAAAATAACGCTGTCATTCTGAGCGAAGCGAAGAATCCCGGTCGGGATTCTTCGCTTCGCTCAGAATGACAGGACGCTTCACAGCGTTACTTTTGCGGTATTGCTAAAAAAGGTATCGAGCATGGATCGTCTGCGCGCCCAGATCCCACTCTCAATTCTCACGGCCACCGCTGCCGGACTCTGCTGGTCCGCAGCTCTGGCCCTGCTGCTCTTTGGCGGATTGCACGCCGGAGAGCCGCTGCTTTCCTTTCAGCGGATCCTCTACTACACGCTATCTCTTGCGGCGGCCCTGCTCACCTTCGTGCCGATTGAGATCAGCCTGAGCATGCCCGGTCTGACGGTAGATGGGACGGTGGGAACAACCCTGCTGCTCTACAGCCTGGCCTTTGTACCGCCGCCCACCGACTGGCTGCTCGCCCTCCCCGATATGCCGGTCTACGCCCTGCTGATCGGTGCCCTCTTTCTCTGTGGCGCAGCCGGATCGCGGCCCTTTGTCTACGCCATCGGCCAACGCATCTTCAAAGAGCGCGTCCTAGCCCGCGACCTGCGCCGGGTGCGCCGCCAGTCCTACGAAATTGGCCTGCTGCTCGCGGCCCTCGCGGCCCTCGCTGGACTGCGCGTTCTTACCTGGGTGAGCATCCTGCTCCTGGCCTCCGCCCTGATGATCGCCGAGTTACTCTTCCTGGCCCGCTTTCAGGCCAAGACGAATACGTGATTGTGGATTGCAGATTGTGGATTGTGGATTGTGGATTGACCAGATATGGCACAATGAAGGGCTGCGTACAATCCACAATCCACAATCCACAATCCACAATCTGCAAAAGAGGAGTCCTATGATCCGCATCGCCATCGTCGGCCTCGGGCTGATCGGTGCCTCGCTGGGGATGGCCCTGCGTAGCGCCGATGTGAAGGAGAGTCCCCTTGGTGAGATCGAGGTGGTTGGCTACGACCGCAACGCCCGTGCAGTGAAGGATGCACGCGGGAGACTGGCGATTGATCGGGAGGCCCGTTCGCTTGCCGATGCGGTGCGCGATGCGCAGGTGGTGGTGGTGGCCACGCCGGTTCGGGCCGTGCGCGAGGTATTTGTCCAGATCGGGCCGCTCCTGTCGGCTGGCGCGGTCGTCACCGATGTGGCCAGCACCAAGGCCCAAGTGGCCGCCTGGGCCGCCGAGTCGTTGCCTGCCTCGGTCAGCTATGTCGGTGGCCACCCGATGGCTGGCAAGTCGCAGGCGGGCGTGGCTGCGGCTGACCCCGATCTGTTTAAGGACGCGATCTACTGCCTCACCGTCAATCCAGGCACCCGTCACGACGCCGTCCATGTGGTTGAGGCGATTGTACGCACGGTCGGTGCCAAGCCCTACTACATCGACCCTGAAGAGCATGACTCCTATGTGGCTGGGATCTCACACCTGCCGTTTATGCTCTCGGTCGGCCTCGTCGAAATAACTGGCCGCAGCCCAGCGTGGAAGGAGATGGCCCCCCTGGCCGCCACCGGCTTCCGCGATGTCTCGCGGCTGGCCTCGGGCGATCCGGAGATGCACCGGGATATTAGTCTGACCAATCCCGCTGGGCTGAGCCACTGGATCAACGAAATGATCGACTTCTTGTGTGAGGTACGCGGCCAGATCGAGTCGGGTGACGCTGCGGCGATTGAGGCGCTGCTACGCCGGGCCAAGCAGCAGCGCGATGCCTGGCTGGAGAGTCGCCCAAACTTGCGACCGGGCGAGGACGCCTTCGCTCGCCCCATCGAGGTTGAGCGCCCCAATCTGTTCACCTTTCGACGTCCCAACCGCCGGAAGTAGGCCCGCCCGGCGGCTAAAGCCGCAGGCTTTTTGGCGACGAAGCCCACCTTCGCGGGCTATCCGATCCCGTGAAGGTGGGCTTTGCCGACCAGAGCCGGGGGCTTCAGTCCCCCAGCGGCGGTGTCGGGCGAACCCGATTGTGCCGCCGCGACTCGTGCCACCAGCGCATAATCCGCATAAAACGTCCATTCTCGTAGCCAGACACGAGTGCCTTTAGTTTTTTCAGCTCTTGCTGCTGCGCCTGAATCTCGTGCTGTAGCCTATCGACCACCGCCGTCTCCGCAACGGCGCCATAGCGGGTTAGCACCTCGTCGCGATGAAGCGTGTTCTTGCCCCAGTTCTCAGTCGTCTTATAGGCGTGCAAAACCCCGTGGTACGGCCCAGTTTCCTGACCTCGGTAGTTGAGTTGGAACTCACTGACCCACTCGATGCCAACAAAGCCAGCCGCTACAGCCATCAATTCAAGGCAGGCACGTGTGGGAATCCACCAACAATACCCGCTCGCATGCCCGACCATATGGGCAATTGGTCGCGTCGCCTCGTGTTGATCCACAACCGTAGCGATCATGGCCTTATCTCGGGTGACCTGGGCGATGTTCCACAGCGCTTTAATCGGATCGGTGAGGTGAATGAGTACACTTCCACAGAAGACCACGTCAAAAATACCGATTGTCTCTGGATGAATGTCGTAGATATTGATGTATTTTAGCTGAATATGGGAACCCAACGCCTCTTTGGCTACCGCAATGGGTTGATGCAGATAGCTCTGCGCGCTCTCGTTGGTCTGGTCTGGAATATAGTTCGGGCCAAAGTCGTGGCTAAACCACGTCGGGAGCTCTGTGGCCGTCACGTCGGCACCGAGTCGCTCAAACTCAAAGCTAAAAAAGCCGCTCGCGGCACCTATGTCGAGGACGGTCTTCCCACGAAGATCGTGTGGAAAGCCATAGTGTGTGAGATACGGGCGGTGATCATAGGCACCTTCAGTAACAATTCCACGTCCTAGATCGACCGTATGATACCAAGAAAGCGACTTCACGAGGTCTGCAAGATCTTGGTTGCTGTTCATCGCACTCATGATGATCGTTTCCTTATGAATAGCAGGGCTAGGGGAAATACTTTTCGAATAAGGGGTCTGCCGCCGCTCAGCCCTCACCCCCCAGTCCCCTCTCCCCGTGAGGGAGAGGGGCCGGGGGTGAGGGCCGTCCGTGTAAATTCTGCCTAAGGCATGGTTCAAACCAGCTTAACAATTCAGCGACGAAACGATGACGCGGTGAGGCGCTCCGTATCGCCTCATCGCCTCATCGCCTCATCGCAAGACGGTCACGCTGAATGTGCCCATTTTGAACCATGCCTAACTCACGGATGAACCAGTCGCTCGATCAGCGTCACCAGCCCCTTCAGGCTAACGGGCTTGGTCAGGTACGCGCTCGCGCCGACCGCCAGACAGCGTTCTTGATCGCCGGGCATAGCCAGGGCCGTCAAGGCAATGATCGGCGTCGTCGCCCATTCAGACCGGGCGCGTAAGCGGCGAATGGCCTCCAGCCCATCGAGTTCAGGCATCTGGATGTCCATCAACATAATATCTGGGCGTGTCTCATCAGCACGCTGGATGGCCTCGCGACCATTGCGGGCGATGATCACCTGGTACCCCTTGATCTGGAGGTACTCCTGCATCGCCAAAATGTTAGCCTCGTTATCCTCGGCCAGCAGGATGCGTACCTTCGCCCGGTTCGGCTCCGATCCCGCATTAATGAGAGCCGTATAGACAGGGCCGCTTCCTGACGCGCCCACTGCCGAAAGCGGTGGCTTCTTTAGTTCAGGCGACACACAATGGTAGGGAAGGGTAATCGTAAAACAGCTCCCTACATTGACCGCACTCTCGACTGCGATGCTGCCGCCGTGCTGCTCGGCTAAGCGGCGCACCAGGGCCAGCCCCAACCCAGAGCCTTCATGCTGGCGGCTCAGGCTCGAATCGAGCTGACTAAAGGGCTGGAAGAGCCGCGCCAGATCATCGGGGCCGATCCCAATGCCGGTGTCTCGCACGGCAAAGTGGATCACTCCGGCATCAACATCGGCGTTTACCTCCAGGCGCACCTGGCCCCCGGCCGGGGTGAACTTGACGGCGTTGCTCAGCAGGTTCACCAGCATTTGCTTCAGACGCTTGGGGTCAACCTCCATCGTGGTCATATGGTCATTGAGGTGAAAGGCGAGCCTGAGGTTTTTTTTGAGGGCCAGATCTTTGACGAAGAGCAGGCTCGTCTGGCACAACTCAGCAATCGCAACGGGCACAATCTGGAGTTCGATCCGCCCGGCTTCCACTTTTGAGAGGTCGAGGACATCGTTGATCAGTCCGAGCAGGTGGTGGCCGCTCAACTCGACGTTGTGCAGCGCGTCGCGCTGACCCTCCGTAAGCGGGCCACGGATCTCTTCCATGAGGATCTCGCTGAATCCCAGGATGGCGTTAAGTGGCGTACGCAGTTCGTGGCTCATGTTGGCCAAAAACTCGTCCTTAGCCTGCGCCGCCCGCGCTAGTTCGGTGTTGGTTCGGCGCAGATCCTCCTCCGCCTGTTTGCGTAAGGTCATATCAACCAGGGTGGAGCGACTCATCACGTAGGCACCGGACTCATCGTAGATGGCGGTGGCGGTGATCAGAGTCGGCAGAATCGTGCCATCGCTGCGGATAAACTCAAGTTCCATGTCGCTCAGCCAGCCGCGTTGGCGGAATACCGGAAAGACCCCCTGGAATGTCGTCTGACTCGCTGGGGTGAGAAAGTCGGTGATAGGACGACCAATCATTTGGTCACATGTATAGCGAAGCCATGTCAACTCAGTTTCGTTGACCATGATCACGCAGCCGTAGGCATCCAGCGAGTGATACCCCACCGGAGCGTGTTCGTACAGATCCCGCACTTCGGCGGTACGCTGCCTAACCCGCTCTTCCAGCGTCCGGTTCAGTTCCAGTAATTCCTGCTGTACCGTTTTGAGGTGCTGTTCGCTCTTGCGCAGGGTCGCTTCGGTCTGCTTACGTTCGGCGATCTCCGATTGGGCGAGTGCATGCAGATGGGCATTCTGAATGGAAGCCGCCGCCGTATTCGCTACCAGCGCGAGGATGCTGGCATCCGCTTCGGTGAGCCGGTTGGGCGTATAGCTCTGCATCTGGATCACGCCCAGCACCATATCCTGGGCCAGCATCGGGACGTATGCCGCCGACTCGGTGTAGCCGCCTTCCGTACCGACGTGGACGACGAGTCCCGATTTGATCCGATCATTGAGATTGGCGGCGATGATCAGCGGCTGACGGGTGTGGATGACCTGGCTCTGTGTTCCCTCGCCGAACGGCAACAGCGGGATCTCCGGCAGAGTGGCCACATCAATCGGCTCGCCGTCGTGGGTTCCATACATAGCGGTAATCATCTTGCGTTCGGGGTCAAAACGCGAGATAAAGATCGTGGCCATATCTGGGAACAGTTGCTGGACAGCATGTGCCAGGGTAGCGTAGATCGATTCTTGGTCGGGGGATGCGGCCAGGGCGTGCTCAACCGCCACGACCGTGGCTAACTGCTCGCTATAGCGCAGGTTTACCTGCTCTTCGCTCACACGAATAGCTTTTTTGCGTGCGCGCATCGCCGCTACCACCTTAGTTTGGTGACGAGATAGGCGGAGGTGCTGTTTTAGGTCATTGTTCATATGTGCGGCAGATGGCATGTTTCAAAATGGGCACATTCAGCGTGACAGTCGTGCGATGAGGCGCCGAGGCGATGAGGCGCTCGTATCGAGTCATCGCCTCATCGCCTCGGCGCTGACCTGTCACGCGAGATTGAAACATGCCGATCACGCAAGATGTTTCTGCGTCCTCAATCCCCCGACGGATAACTGAGCGGGCGATATGGTGATTCTATGAAGGCGAGTCGGCGATACATCGCCGACTCGCCTTCATACACCCCGTATGTCGTTGGGGAGTGACGGCGAATCCGCCACTCCTCAACGACATACCTACTTGTCCCGCTTGCCGTCGCCGAGGGCGGCCTGGGCGGCGGCGAGGCGGGCGATGGGCACGCGGTAGGGCGAGCAACTGACGTAGCTCAGGCCGACGCGGTGGAAGAACTCCACGCTGGCCGGGTCGCCGCCGTGCTCGCCGCAGACGCCGACCTTGAGGTTGGGGCGGACGCTGCGGCCCCGCTCGGTGCCGATCTGCACCAACTGGCCGACGCCGCGCTGGTCAATGGACTGGAAAGGATCGTCGGGCATCAGCTTCTTCTCGACGTAGGCGGGCAGGAAGCGCCCGGCGTCGTCGCGGCTCAGGCCGAGGGTGGTCTGAGTCAGGTCGTTGGTGCCGAAGCTGAAGAACTCGGCGGTCTGGGCGATCTCATCGGCGGTGAGGGCGGCGCGGGGCAGTTCGATCATCGTGCCCAGCAGGTAGGGGATCTCCACCCCGGCGGCGGCGAAGACCTCAGCCGCCACTCTGCGCACCACCTCCTCCTGAATCTTCAGCTCGGTGACATTGCTGACCAAGGGGATCATCACCTCGGGGAAGACCGCGATGCCCTCGGCCTGCACGGCCACGGCGGCCTTGAAGATCGCGTTCGCCTGCATCTCGGTGATCTCGGGGTAGATGATGCCCAGGCGACAGCCACGGAAGCCCAGCATCGGGTTGGACTCACGCAGGCTCTCGACGCGGGTCCGCACCTTGGCGGCGTCCACACCGAGCTTGGCGGCCAGGGCCACGATCTCGTGATCCTCGTGGGGCAGGAACTCGTGTAGCGGCGGGTCGAGGGTGCGGATGGTGACGGGCAGACCGGCCATCTCGCGGAAGAGTCCCTCGAAGTCGCCCTGCTGGAGCGGCTCGATCTTAGCCAGGGCGGCGCGGCGATCCTCGACCGTATCGGCGATGATCATCTCGCGCACGGCGTCGATGCGGTCGCCCTCAAAGAACATATGCTCGGTGCGACAGAGGCCAATGCCCTCGGCCCCGAAGGAGCGGGCCACCTTGGCGTCGCGGGGAATGTCGGCGTTGGCGCGCACGCCCAGCGTGCGGAACTCATCGGCCCAACTCATAAACTCGGCGAAGTCGCCCGACATCTCGGGATCGACCGTGGGCATCTTCCCAGCAAACACCTCGCCGGTGCTGCCATCCAGCGTGATCCACTCGCCCTTCGAGATCGTCGTGCCGCCCACCGTCACCGACTGATTGGCGTAGCTAATGCGCAGATCGCCCGCACCGGCCACGCAGGGTTTGCCCATACCACGGGCGACCACGGCCGCATGGGAGGTCATGCCCCCGCGTGCGGTGAGAATAGCCTGGGCCGCGACCATGCCATGAAAATCCTCAGGGGCCGTCTCGACGCGGATGAGGATAACCTTATGGCCGTCGGCAGCCATATGCTCGGCCTCGTCGGGGTCGAAGACCGCCGTGCCACTGGCTGCGCCGGGCGAGGCGGGCAGACCGGTGGTAAGGACGTGGGCCGTCTCACGGGCCTTGGGGTCAATCATCGGGTGGAGCAACTGGTCGAGGGTATGCGGCTCGATGCGCTGGACAGCGGTGGCCTTATCAATCACGCCCTCGCGCTCAAGATCGACCGCGATCTTCAGGGCAGCGGCAGCAGTGCGCTTGCCGTTGCGGGTCTGGAGCATCCAGAGCTTGCCGCGCTCGATGGTAAACTCCACATCCTGAACATCCTTGTAGTGGGCCTCAAGCTTCTTGGCGATAGTATGGAACTCCGCGTAGACCTCGGGCATGGTCTCTTCGAGCTTAGAGATTGGCTGGGGTGTGCGAACACCGGCCACCACATCCTCGCCCTGCGCGTTGACCAGGTACTCGCCAAAAATCTCGCCGTCGCCGGTGCTGGGACTGCGGGTGAAGGCCACGCCGGTGGCGCTGTCGTCGCCCATGTTGCCAAAGACCATCGACTGCACGTTGACGCCGGTGCCGAGCTTGTCGGAGATCTTGTTAATACGGCGGTAGTCAATAGCGCGGCGGCCGTTCCAGGAGCTGAACACCGCGCCGATGGCCTCGCGCAGTTGCTCTAGCGGATCTTCGGGGAACTCGACGCCCGCGTCCTCTTTGACAATCGCCTTAAACTTCTCGGCAATTTCTAGCAGTTCCTCGGTACTCAGATCGGTATCGAGGCGCTCGCCGTGGTTCTTGGCGATCTCCATCTGGTGCTCGAAACGCTCGCCCGAGACATCCAGCACGATCTTGCCGAAGAGCTGGATAAAGCGGCGGTAGGCATCGGCGGCGAAGCGCGGATTGCCGGTAAGCGTGGCCAGACCCTCGCGGGTAGCCGTATTCAGGCCCAGATTCAGCACCGTATCCATCATACCGGGCATCGAAAACTTCGCGCCCGAGCGTACCGACACCAGCAGCGGATTGGCCGGGTCGCCAAAAGTTTTGCCGGTCTGCTGCTCGATTTCTTTGAGGGCAACGAGTACCTGCTCCCACATACCCTCGGGAAACTGCTTGCCGCTATCGTAGTATGCGTTGCACGCCTCAGTCGTGATCGTAAAGCCTGGAGGCACCGGCACGCCGGTGCGCGTCATTTCAGCAACGCCTGCGCCCTTGCCGCCGAGCAGATCACGCATCGATGCGTCGCCCTCGCGGAAAAGGTAAACCCACTTTTTCGCCATTGGAAAGCCTCCTGTGCAGGGTGACAAAACTCACAAGCCACAACTATACTGCGCTGGGGGGGAAATGTCAACGTAGGTTATGAGGGAGGCAGGGCATGTGCAAAGTCACCCTCCGGCCCTCACCCCCTGCCCCTCTCCCTCACGGGGAGAGGGGAGATTCCGCACCAGGACGCATCCGACTCCCCCTCTCCCGCTCAGGGAGAGGGGGCTGGGGGGTGAGGGCTGCGCGGCAATCACACGACTTTGCTCATGCCCTGTGTTCGCCTCCGCGCCGCGTGAAGCGGCGCAGGGCTGTGATACACGTGTACGTGTAGGGGATCGTCCCTATCGTGCAGAAGGCACGAAGCCGGTTCTCCGGTGGATACTGTTTTACGCACGTGAGCACCTGAACCGTGCAGGTTCCGCCGGGGAAGCCTCCGGCGGGTAAAAGGGTGAAGGTCGTA
>CAIRFY010000120.1 GCA_903877945.1 uncultured Oscillochloris sp.
ACGTGCGTAAAACAGTATCCACCGGAGAACCGGCTTCGTGCCTTCTGCACGATAGGGACGATCCCCTACACGTACAAGTGTATCACAGCCCTGCGCCGCTTCACGCGGCGTAGGGGAGCGTCTACCGCCAGGGTGAGGCCGCACAAGCCTCATTCTTCCCACCCGTAAACGGGCGGGTTTCCTGAGACTAATTCTATGAATTACAACGCCTGGTTCGCCGCACAGGATGATCCGAGCGAGCGCCACTCGCTCACCGAGGTTGTGTACTACTCGAAGTCGGGCGGGCTGCTAGAGGTTCAGCACGATATGGACGCCCTGCGCCAGCGCAGCGCCGCTGAGTGGAAGCAGCTCTTTGAGAGCCGCTGGATGCGTACCACCTGGCCTTATGGCAGCGGCGTATGGGGCAAGAAGGAGTGGCTCTGTCCGAACATCGACGATAAGAATATCGTCAGTATGTTTGAGGGCGGATCGAACCTCTTCTGGGCCGAGCGCCTTGGCCAGCAGATCGGCGTCGATGACCTGTGGATCAAAATGTGTGGCAACAGCCATACCGGCAGCTTCAAAGACCTGGGCATGACCGTGCTGGTGAGCGTGGTCAAGCAGATGATCAGCGACGGCAAGCCCATCCGCGCCGTGGCCTGTGCCTCCACCGGCGACACCTCTGCGGCCCTGGCCGCCTACGGGGCCGCCGCCGGTATCCCGACGATTGTCTTTCTGCCCAGGGGCAAGGTCAGCATCGCCCAGCTTGTGCAGCCGGTGGCCCACGGTGCCCTGGTGCTGGCCCTCGATACCGACTTCGATGGCTGCATGCGGATTGTCCGCGAGGTGACGGCGAGCCCAGACAGCGGGATCTACCTGGCCAACTCGCTCAACTCGCTGCGCATCGAGGGCCAGAAGACCGTCGGCATCGAGATTGTCCAGCAGTTCGACTGGGACGTCCCCGACTGGATTATCATCCCCGGCGGCAATTTGGGCAACACCTCCGCCCTCGGCAAAGGTATGCAGATGATGTACGACCTGGGCCTGATCAACCGGCTGCCCCGGATCGTCTGCGCCCAGGCCGAGCGGGCTAACCCGCTCTACCGGGCCTATAAGAACGGCTGGCGCTACGAGCCGATCACTGCTCAGACCACGGCAGCCAGTGCCATTCAGATCGGCAACCCGATCAGCGTCAACCGGGCAATCAGCATGTTGACTCGGTTTAACGGGATCGTGGAGCAGGCCAGCGAGCAGGAGTTGGCCGACGCCGCCGCCCTGGCTGACCGCACCGGGGCTTACGCTTGTCCGCACACGGGCGTGGCCCTGGCCGCCCTCAGCAAGCTGGTGAAACGCGGCGAAATCAAAAAGAGCGACCGGGTGGTGGTGATCTCGACGGCCCACGGCCTCAAGTTCAGCCGCTTTAAGGTGGACTACCACGAGGGCACGCTGCCTGGGGCCGAGGGCACCTACGCCAATCCGCCGGTCGAACTGCCCGCCGATGTGGATGCCGTGCGTCGGGCGATTGAGGAGCGGATGGCGACGGTCTAGGGGTCTTTAAGGGCAATACCTTTCAAATAACGAATCTACCGCCGCTCAACCCTCACCCCCCAGCCCCTCTCCCCGTGAGGGAGAGGGGCTGGGGGTGAGGGGGGATGGTCGGCACGAAATCGGCTTATTTGAAAAGTGTTGTTTTTAAGGAAGGGAAACCCTCCCTTGACCCCCCATTCTTTAAGGGAGAGGGTTTTCAAGGGAGGGAAACCCTCCCTTGACCTTCCCATTTTTTATTTGAGGGAAATCAATGCGTTCAAAAGAGTTTCGCCAGCTTGTGGGCGAGCTGGCACGGGCGGGGACGCCGGTAGAGCCGCGCTGCCCCCACGCCAAGGAGTGCGGCGGCTGCGCCTTTCAGGACCGAGCCTATGAGTCCCAGGTGGCCGCAAAGAGCCGGGCGATGGCCCGGCTCTTTGCTGAGGCTGATCTGGCCGAAATAGGCTACCAGGCCGATTCATTTGACGTAGTGCCTTCGCCTGACCCCTACACGTACCGCACGCGGATGGACTATGTGGCCACCAAGGGTCGCTTCGGGCTACGGGCGCGCGGCAAGTTCAACTATATTGTCGAACTGACCACGTGCCATCTTATCCCGCCGATGGCCTTTGCGGCGGCCCATGCGGTGTGGGCGAGGGCGAACGAACTGGGACTACCCGACTATAACATCCGCAGCCACGAGGGTTTTCTGCGCTACGTGGTGGTACGCCGCAGCCCAGATGACCGTTTGCTCCTGGCAGCGGTGACGGCCGCTGGCCCCTACGATTCCGAGATGGAACGGCTGGCCGAGGCGGCCCTGGCCCAACCGGGGGTGGTCAGCTTCCACTGGCTGCTCAACGATAGCCTGACCGACCTCTCGTTTGGGACGCCGCTGCGGCACTGGGGCGCGGCCACCCTGCCCATGCGCGTCGGCACGACCAGCCTGGAGGTTGGGCCGAATACCTTCTTCCAGAATAATGTACACCTGCTAGGGCGGCTGCTGGATGCGGTGCGTGAGGCTGTGACAGGGGACGGGGAACGAGCCGTCAGCGTGGTTGACCTCTACGGCGGCGTGGGCACGATTGCATTGCACCTCGCGCCGCAGGTGGCCGACGTGACGTGCGTGGAGACGGTGGCCGAGAGCGCCGAGCTTGCCACCTGCAACAGCACGGCCAACGGGGCAATGAACGTGCGGGCCGTGAGCATGGATGTACTGACCTACCTGCGTGAGCAGCCCGCAGGAGCCTGCGAGGTGGCGGTGGCCGACCCGCCGCGCACCGGACTTGGCCCCGAGGTGTGCGCCGAACTGCTGCGGCTCGCCCCCCGGCGGATCGTCTATGTCTCGTGCAACCCGCTGACCCTGGTCGAAGATCTGCGGGCGCTGGGTGCGGGCTACACGCTGCATGCGTTGACGGGCTATGACATGTTTCCGCACACCCCACACGTTGAAGCTCTGGCGCTGCTTGATCTGCGCTAGGCGATAGATGGTTGACAGCGAACGTGCGTTCTTGTATAATGCGAACGCACGTTCCTTAACCACAATAAGACAACCGGACGCCCGACGGGCCGGTGACGACACCCAATCACGAGCATAGAACAGTGGCGACGTGCATAGCGCGCAATTCCCCTAGCTACGGAAAGGTGTCGTCATGGCTATCACGAGCAGAGAGATCCCAGAAACCCGCATCACCCGCTCACTCCCACTGCCGCACAGCGTCGGCATGATCGCCTACCTTATCACCGGTGTGCTGGCAATGCTGGCGATCTACGTTCTGGTAGGTGCGACCGTCAGTTGGATGCAGATCCGCATCGACGATATGCGCTACGGCAGGCCACGAACGACCCACATTGAGGGGCTGGTAAAGCACGGGGCCGAGACCGTCGCCCAGCCCACCCGCATGATCGGCATGAACATCAACCGGCAAGTGGTGGTGCTTGAGTTGCCAGCAGGAGACCCGGGCCACGTGCGGAGTCTGGCGGGGCCCTACCTCTTTGGCGCAAACGAAGATTTGACACCTGTGTTATTATCTTTGCGAGATATGGATCGTGACGGGCTTGACGATCTCATTATTGATGTTCGTAATGAGCAGATCGTCTACCTCAACCGCGATGGGTCATTCCGGATCCCCACACCGGATGAGCAGCAGCTCCTACAGGAGCATGGATTGTGAGTAGCGCTGACAACCGTCGCACAAACCAACCACGCCAGCAGCGTCCGCGCCGTGAGCCGCTTTTTCCTCTGGAAGCAGAGGACATCGCGCCGCGCATACGGCGCGGCCCGCCCGCACCTCTTGGCGACCTTTTTGACGACCTGAATGCAGCGATGCCGACCAAGGCCGACGGGGAACGCCACGAGGTTGCCCACGCGCAGCCTGCGGCCTCGGCCTCACCCGTGCCTCCGCGCCGCACGGCACCGGCACCACCAGCGCCCCAGGCTCGCAGTGCCGCCGCGTCTGGTCGTCAGGCCCGCTCGACCGCCCAGGTAAAGACGCAGGTTCGCCCGCAGCCTCGCTCGATGGTGCTGGGCCACCCCGATGACGATCTGGTAGCGGCGCAGAAGCGCTACGATGACACCGAAGCTGCCATGCACCAGGCCATGCTGCTCGCTGCACACCCGTACCACAGCGACAACCCGTTGTACACGCTACCGCCCATCAATCTGAGCCGTGGACTGATGCTAGGAATAGTGGCTGTGGCGAGTCTCCTGATTGTAATTGGTATGATTGGATCAAGCAGCACCAGCGTGAGCCTCTGGGGGGGCGATCTGCTCCGCACGATGCGTGCGGAGAACATGACCGACGCCAGCCAGTTGCAGCTCGTCGGCACGGCCCACCCCGCCGGGGACTATACGCTGAAGGCCGGACCCAGCCTCAGCGCCCAGCAGATTGATGCGATCCTCGCTTCCTACGGCTCACCGGCGGCTGGCACCGGCGCAGCCTGGTATACCCTCGGTGAGAAGTACGGCATTGACCCGGCCTTCGCCGTGGCCTTCTTCATTCACGAAAGCAGCGCGGGCACGAATGCGGAATGGGCCGGGCTCAAGCCAGACGGAGCCAGCACCCATAATGTCGGCAATATTATCTGTGCCGGCTACGCCTCGTGCTACGGTCGCTTTCGCGACTACAGCTCGTGGAACGAGGGCATCGACGACTGGTACCATCTGATCGATAGCGAGTATATCCAGGGGCGCGGCGTACAAACCGTGCAGGATATTGTCCCGATCTACGCACCATCCTTTGAGAATGATGTCCAATCTTATATTAGCTCGGTCACCGGCATGGTGGACGAGTGGCGCACCAACGGGGTTCATTAGGATGTATGGCGGTTGGCGTGGCTCTGGCGGCGTCCGCAACCTCGTGCTGGCCCTCGCGCTCATCGGTCTGCTCTACCTCTTCTTCACCGCCCGCAGCGGCCAGAACGCCCGACTCAGCCTATGGGCTCCGTCCGGCGGCGCGGCCCCGGCGTCGATCTCCAACGCGGTCCCCGGTGGGCTGTTCGGTGTCGCCAAAAGTCACAATCTTGGCGATGATTCCCGCCCGCAGGGCAACCCGCTCGGTGTCCACAACACTGTGATAACCCAGGGTTACGGGGTGGGAAGCCACGCCCCCGCCGCTGTCTGGGGGGCCGTTGACCTGGCAATTGACGGGGACGGCGATGGCGTTGCCGATCCTGCTGCCACCATGAAGCACCCGATCTACGCAACCCAGAGCGGCGTGGCGGCCCTTACGCCCAATAGCTGGCCAGCCGGCAACCACATCTGGGTCGCCAACAACCAGTATCGCACGGGCTACTCGCATCTCGACAGCTTTGTTGTGACGGATGGGCAAGCCGTGTATCCTGGCGACATGATCGGCTATGTTGGCTCCACTGGTCAGTCGTCAGGGCCGCACCTGGACTACCAAGTCTGGGTGATGCAGGGCGGGGAGTGGGTGAACCAGAACCCGCTCGACTTCGGGGCGCTGTAGTTTTTTTGTTCTAAAAAATTATTCTTAGGCAATACCGCATAAGTAACGCTGTGAGGCATCCTGTCATTCTGAGCGAAGCGAAAAATCCCGGTCGGGATTCTTC
>CAIRFY010000121.1 GCA_903877945.1 uncultured Oscillochloris sp.
AAGATATTTACAACTGTAGTACTATCGGCTATCGGCTATCGGCTATCGGCCTGCTCATCGCCTCCCTGATCATCTACCCGCCTCTGTGGGATCCGTTCTGGCCCCGGCAGGCTGGACTAGTCGCGCCCAGCCCGCCCCGGCTGGCCTTCGGGCACTATGGACTCTGGGACGATGCGCGGCGCGAGGGCGAACTGCTAGCGGCCTTCGGGCGGGTGGATACGGCTCTGGAGCAGCAGATTCGCGCTGCTGCTGGCCCGCAGATCTTCACCGATATGCCGGGGACAGCCGCCGCCGCCGGGGCCGTGTCGCGCATGCAGGTCTTCGAGGCCCGCCAACTGATCGACCAGGGCGCAGCCGACCAGTCCGCCCTGCTGGCCGACCTAGCCGGTGGCACGCCGCCCCTGGCCGTGCTCGACTACCTGGGCAACTGGCTGACCCCCGAGATCGTCGCGGTGCTGCGCCACCGCTACGCCCAGGACGGTTCTCTGGGGACCTTCGACCTTTACCGACCAGTGGACGCCGGGCCGCAGCGGGCGGTCACTCCGCCAGCCGACATGGGCGCGGGCCTTGAGATTGCCAGCTACGCCCTGGCCGCGCCCCTGAGCGTCGCCTACGAGCCAGGCGAGTTGCTGACCATCGCACTTAATTGGCGACGGGCGGACGTGGCCCCAGCCGAGGCTGCCATCGTCGTGGTGGCGCACCTGACGACAACGGGAGGTGTCCCCCTGCGCGAGAGCGAACTGCCGCTGATCTACGCTGCCCTCCCGCCGAGGCACTGGCCCGCCGGGGTTGCCGTCCAGCACCTTCAGACCCTGGCTCTGCCCGAGGAGCTACCGCCGGGGCGCTACGGGCTGGCCGTGGAACTGCGCGGCGGCGGCGCAGCCCTCGCTCCGCCCCGCCGGATTACCGAGATCACGGTGCGAGCGGCGGGCGGGCGTACTTTTGAAGAAACGGGACACTTCGTACCCGCGCCGATCATGCGCGCCTGGGCCGAGCTTGGCGGGATCGAACGAATTGGCCTGCCCCTCACCCCGGTGGTGCCCTTCGCCTGGGGGCGACTCCAGTGCTTCGAACTGGCATGCCTGGAGCTACGCGACGGCAAGGTTGGCACCCGCCCCTTGGGCACACAGCTCTATCTGGCCGAAACCATCCGTAGCGTGGGGTGCCCAGAAGGCCCGCTCAACGACGGGGTCTGCGCAGGGTTTAAGGATTTGGCCGAACAGCATGGCGGAAGCCTGGGGACGCCCGTGAGCGGCGAGTTGCTACGGAACGACTGGCTCGTGCAATGGACAACCGAGGCGCGTCTGGAGCGCCGACCAGCGACGGGCCAGCAGGGACTCGGTCGCCTAGGCGACGAGAGCCTGCGCCTGCCGCCGGGCGAGCGCTACCGCTGGCCGTGAAATACCGATGTTTCAACGCTCAGCGCGGGCGACGAAGGGGCGCGGGGCCGGGCCGATATACTCGGCCTCAGGGCGCACCAAGCGGGTCACACCAAGCTGTTCGCGGATGTGGCCGACCCAGCCGGGCAGACGGGCGATGGCGAAAGCCAGGGTGAAGGTATCAACCGGCAGGCCAAGCTGGTAGAGCAACGGGGCGCTATAGAACTCGACGTTGGGGTAGAGCGTGCGCGCCTGGAAGTGCGGGTGGCCCAGGATGTAGGCCGCCACCGCCTCGGCCACCGCGTGCGGGCGCACATCGGTACCGGGCCGAGCGGACAGCGCCGCCGAATGCTGGCGCAAGTGGCGCACGCGGGGGTCTTCGATTCTGTAGATACGGTGGCCGACCCCCATCAGGCGACCCTTGCGGGCCAGCAGCGCCTCGATGTACGCGGGGGCCGCCGTCGGATCACCGATGGACAGGAAGGCACGCATCGCGTGTTCGTTAGCCCCGCCGTGGGCCGTACCTTTGAGGGTAGCCAGGGCGGCGTCAACCGCCGCGTAGAGATCGTTCTGGGCGCTGGTTACAATCCGGGCCACAAACGTCGAGACATTCAGGCCATGCTCAGCCAGCAGCACCAGGTAAGTGTTGAAGGCGGCCTCCTCCTCAGGGGCGGGCCGCCGCCCGTGGAGGGCGTGCAGGAACGCCGCAGCGTGGCCGAGGTCAGCGTCGGGCTGCACCGGCTCGTGGCCCGCACGCAGGCGAACGTAGGCCGCCACCAGCATCGGCAGCTTCGCCGTCAGGTGCAGGCCGTCGGCCAGGATCGTCTCGGCACGCATGGTCGCGGGGCGATCCAGACCAGCCAGCAGGCTCACCGCAGCCCGCAGCACATCCGGCGCGTGGCCGACGCGGGGCAATCCGCGCACAAGCGCGATCTCCTCGGGGGCGAGGACGCGGGCGACTGCCATTTCGCTACGCAGCGCGGAATACTGCGCAGCCGTAGGCAGTTCGCCGTGCCAGAGCAGGTACAGCACCTCCTCCCACTGGGCACCGTCGGCCAGATCGTGAACATTGTAGCCGCAGAAACTCAGGCAACCGGCGTCCCCATCGATCAGACCAAGGTGGCTCTGGGCTACGATTGTGCCATCCAGACCCATACTGCTATATGTACTCACAGGATGATTCCTCTTGCTCGCGTCATTATCACGGCACCCCCACTAGTTCCACCGCGTCGATCTCGCTCCAGTTTGCGCCGCTGCGCTGATCCACCGTGATTCGCACCTTCACGATTCGGCTAAGGGTCTGCGGAAAACTGATCGGCAGTACCAGGGGGCAGGTGCCACTCAGAGCGGGTGCGTTTGTGTAGACCGGGACGACCTCGCCGCGCTCATCGACCAGAACGACCTCGCTAATGTAGCCGGGCTGGTGGTTCTGGTGAATCGTGAGCCCGGTGGCGAAGACGGGCGTCTTGAACGTCAGATCGAGACGATCCAGGCCGTTAGGGTCAGCCGAGGTCCATGCGTCGGTGCTGTCCATGCAGCCCAGAACATTTGGCGGGCCGACAGCCCGTTCTGGGCTATAGTCCGGCGCGTAGAAGCTGCTCGCCGTAGCCGAGGTAGCCCACTGGTGCAAGAGGGATGTGTCGGGCAGCGGGGTGGCCCCGGCGATATTTGTGGCCGCGATGGATGCTGCTGTACCCTCGG
Organism: uncultured Oscillochloris sp.; assembly: GCA_903877945.1. Taxonomy (GTDB): domain Bacteria; phylum Chloroflexota; class Chloroflexia; order Chloroflexales; family Chloroflexaceae; genus Oscillochloris. Next base: position 3,081 of record CAIRFY010000121.1, read on the forward strand.
CCAGCGGATCAGCGTTCAGGCGCAGAGCGGTGACGGCGCTGTACTCGCCGCTGTTATCGCTCACCCAGACAACCCCGCCGGGAGCGACAGTGATACCGTTAGGCAGGCTGAACTCGCCCGCACGCGGGGCGTTACCTGGCGCGGCAATGCCGCCGCCTCGCGCCACCTCGATACCACCAGGGGAGAGCCTCACCACACCAGAGGCGTAGGTAGCCAGATAAATGTCGCCTCGTGGGTCGATGTCGATAGCCCCAGCAGCAAGGCTCTTGGCGGCAGCCGGGTCGCCGAAGCGGGCCAACTCGGTGCCGTTTGGCGCAAGTTTGACCACCGAGCCGCCGAAGGTTTCAGCCAGGTAGATATTGCCCCCACCGTCAACCGCCAGGTCGGCCGGGGCCAAGTCGGCGGGGAGGGCCACCCGCCGAACCAGTGTACCCTCGGAGCTAAAGATCATCACGCTGGTGGAAACCTGCCCACTAGGGTTAGGGCGGCTATCGAGGGCGTAGATGTCGCTGCCGGGGCCAAGGGCGATACGCTGGGGCGAGGAGAGACCGAACTGCTCGGGGCCGTCACCGGCGCTGCCCCAGCGCCCCACAAACGTGCCGTCGAGGCGGAAGTGGGCCACCGCATTGCGCCCGTAGTCAGCCACAAACAGGTCACCGCTAGAGGTACGCACAATGTCGTAGGCGTCGAGCAGATCATTGGCACCGAAAGTGGTGATCAGCGCGCCGTCGGGGGCAAAAACCCACACGCCCCGGCTGCTCTCGGCGAGGTAGAGGGTACCATCGGGGGCGACAGCCATGCCGCGTGCCGAGACGAAGCGGGCGTCACGCGGGCCGCCGCTCCCACCGACGCGCAGGAGAAAGCCGGGCGGGCCGTGGCGCAGCAAGTCGGGCTGCTGGGCCACCCCCACCGGCGTCGGCGTCGGCGTGGTCGCAGGGGTAAAGAAGCGCAGGCTAGAGAGCATCGCCGCGAAGAGATCGCGCTGCGCGTTCCAACCATCGGGAGAAGCCTGGCCAAGCACCCGCACCACACTATCGGGGCCAACGATCACCGCCAGGCGTCCGGCACCGCTGGGGCCGTGCATGTCAGCCACCAGCCCAAGGCGACCATCGACGGTGATCGGCGAGGTGGCGTCGATGGTGTAGTTGGCCTTCTGGGCCGCGCCGCTACTCACCTTAAAAAACGACTCGGGGCTGCTGGCGGCCGCTGCGCCATATTGGGCGGCCACCAAGCCCGATGGCGTGGCGTCCACGCTGATCACCAAGTCGGGGCCGGGGCTAGTGCGGCCCAGGCTCTCCTGGCTAGGGGCCAGGGTCAACGTATTCGAGACAACCGTGCTGACCCAGCCAGCGGGGGCGCGCACGCGAAAGCCAGCCGCGTCAACAGCGATCTCGGAGGCGAGAGAGATGGGCGTCGGCGAGGGTGGAGCGACGGTGACAGTGGGCTCGCTGGGCGTAGGAGCCAGGCCGGGGATGCCGGGCAGCGCACAGGCGGCAAACAAGAGCATCGCCGCAAGCGGCAACGCGCGGCGCAGCAGGCGGTGCATGGGGTACCTCTTGGATTGTTGGATACCCCCTGATTATAGCATCCAAAAGCCCGGTGTTGTGTCGCGTAGTCTTGCGGATGGTTTAGTAAGGAGGCGAGGAGGCGAAGAGGCGAAGACGCGAGGCTATCGCCACCTCGCCACCTCGCGTCCTCGCCACCTCGCGTCCTCGCCACCTCGCGTCCTCGCCACCTCGCGTCCTCGCCTCCTCGCCTCCTCGCCACCTCGCCACCTCGCCTCCTCGCCTCCTCGCCTCCTCGCCTCCTCGCCTCCTCGCCTCCTCGCCTCCTCGCCTCCTCGCCTCCTCGCCTCTCCGCTACACGAACACGTTCTCGTGGTAGATCCCGAACACCTCGCGTAGCACGTCGCACATCTCACCGACGGTGCAGTAGGCCCGCACGCAGTTGAGGATGGCCGGCATGGTGTTAGCCTCGCCCTGAGCAACCGTGCGCAGTTCGGCGAGGCGCTGGCTGGCCAGGACGTTGTCGCGCTCAGTCCGCACCCGGTTGAGCCGGGCCAGGTGCTTGCGCTCGCCCTCGGGATCCATCGCCAGAATGGGGATGTTGATCGGTTCATTGACCGTATAGGCGTTCACGCCGACGATCTCGCGCTCGCCGCCGTCGATCTCCTGCTGGTAGCGATAGGCCGCGTCAGCGATCTCCTTCTGGAAGAAGCCGTCGCGGATAGCCGCGATCACCCCGCCGCGCTCGGCGATGGCCGTAAAG
>CAIRFY010000122.1 GCA_903877945.1 uncultured Oscillochloris sp.
CCCGGAGGGGCGGCAATTGGCGTAACCAAAGTATACCTTATTCCTGTGTCGAAGTCCATAACCAAGTCTTATAATTGCTGCCTATTCCCTCGCACTCGCTCCGAATCCATCACACAACCATAGCTACGGCAACCCATCAGGTCACCTGATTGCCAGGTGATCGCTAGATGGAGTCTGGTATGGAATTGGACACGGCTATTGAGCGGTTCTTGCAGCAGCGCACTGGAGTCATTACGGATGACAGCGTAGCTCTGTACCGGCGCGAGCTGGCGACATGGACGCGCTGGCGAGAGTCGCATGATTGCAGATCTCCCCTGGAGTTAATCACCCTGGATGAGCTTGACCGCTTTTTCTACTACCTCGCAAACGAACACATCCCACACCGCCACAATCCTAGCCGCCCGGCTGCACCCAAGACGGGCCTATCTCCTGAAACGGTAGCGGCGTATCGTCGGGTGCTGCGTGCATTCTGGCGATTTTCAGATGCGCGACGCTGGTTGTCTGATGATCAGCGTGGATTCTTTGGGCGCGAGGGTGTGAGGATTGCGCGTGTGCCTGAAGTTGCTAGGCCAGTCTATGAGGAATCGCAGTTCTCTGAGATGCTGACGGCCTGTGGGGATGGCCAGACAGAGGAGAGTGCGCGGGATCGCACGCTCCTTAGCCTGCTTTGGCAGAGCGGGGCGCGGATTACTGAGATCCTGAGCATTGACGATGAGCGGCTCGATCTGAAGCGCAAGCGCGCCCGGATCGTGGGCAAGGGCAAGATCGAGCGGATGGTACGATGGGCGGCGATAGCGCAATCTGAGTTACTGCGCTACCTCCAGCTACGCCGGGGCACCTCTGGAGGTCCGCTATTCCGCGCCAGCGGGCCGCTGGCCGGGGAGGCGACTCGGCTGACAACGAATGTCGCTCGCAGCCGTTTCAAGCGGATTATGGAGGCGGCAGATATTGACCTGGTGGATGGTTCGCCGCTGCACGCTTTCCGCCGTTCCTTTATCCAGCGTGGCATTGATGATGGTATGGATATTTCCGATGTTTCGCAGTTGGCCGGCCATCGCAACATTGAGACGACCATGCGCTACGCTAGGCGCAACGAGGAGAAGCTACAGGAGATCTACGAGTCCGGCTATGTGAGGCGGGAGCGCAGGAAGAAATAGCCGATAACAAAGCAGCCCGGCCAAAATGGCCGGGCTGCGAAATATCAGAGGGTTCGTGGTTCGAATCCACGTCGGGGAGCCAAGGCACCAAGGGGTCAGTGAGTAATCGCTGGCCCCTTTTTTGTGACTGATTGAAGAAGGCCGAACTAGACATTGGAACGCGATATACGGTCACCCTGGCCGCCCACGGCGACCCATAAGACAACAAAAAGCCAGGCGCAAGGATGATACCTGTGGCCTGACTGTCTGGTGGAGACGACGGTTCAGCGTTCTCTGACGAACCGATATGGTGGTTTTCAACCCTCACCCGGCCTCGGCACCGGATGCAATGGTGGGGACGGCGGGAGTTGAACCCGCACGCCTTGCGGCACATGATCCTAAGTCATGCGCGTCTGCCAATTCCGCCACGTCCCCTATGCGGGCGAGTATAGCATGCGTCGCTGGTAGACGCAAGGGCGACCCGGAGACCAGCAGGGCATGTGCAAAGTTTCCTCCGGCGGGGGATCACTACCGGGATCAAGCCTGGCGAAAAAACCAACCCGATATGGGGGCACATGCCGTACTATATCATGCGCAGTCATCGCAGCCGTGCTGTCGCCAACCCGTAGCGATACCACCATCCGATCAGCCTAGAGGAGCTATGAGCGCACCACCAACCATCACCCGCGCTACCACCCACGACCGCTTGACGGTAGCGCGATCCGCCCTCCGTGACACCGTTGCTGGCGAGACCGACGCGACCATGAGTACCCACAATGCCACACCGGAGTGGACGGCGCTTGATATCCTGCGCCATATCGGTGTCTGGAACGAACTCTGCACGCGCTGCCTCGCTGACTGGCTCGGTGGCCGCGACTGGATTCTCACCTTCGCGAGCGAAGACCAGTTCAACATCGAGATGGTCGCTGCCCGTGCCGCCACCTCGCTTGCGCAGGCGCTTGCCTCCATCGAGCAGGCGTACGATGCCTACGAACAAACCCTCGCCGAGCGCAGCGACGAGCAACTGGCCGAGCAGGCTCCTGCTCCCTGGGGCCAGATGGTTCCGCGTATCGGGCTGATCTGGTTTGAGATCCAGCACGATATGATGCACATCAACCAGATGCGTGCCGCCCTCGGGAAGGCTGAGGTATAACCCCAATAGGTGCCATCGGTAGCGAGAACCAGAATTGTGCGCCCGCGCCACGCGTACTCTCCACACCGATGGTGCCGCCCTGGAGTCGGATCAACTGGCTCGTGATCGCCAGCCCCAGGCCGCTGCCGCCCGCCTCACGCGCACGGCCACGGTGATCAGCCCGGTAGAATCGCTCGAAGACGTGGGGGAGGTCGTCAGGGGCGATCCCGTCGCCGGTGTCTGCAATGGTAAAGCGCAGATTCGCGCCTTCCTGATGCGCCCGCAGGGTCACGCTGCCCTCGGCGGGCGTGTGGCGCAGCGCGTTGCTGACGAGGTTGTGCAGTACCTGGGCTAATCGCTCGGGGTCGGCGAGGACGGCGGGCAGACTCGGCAGCGCTTCGATCTGGAAGGTCACGCCTTGGGACGTAGCGAGGTCGGCGAAAAGGGCTACTTCGTGGGCCAGCAGCGCGGCGACAGCCACCGGCTGTAGCTGGAGATCGAGTTGGCCCGCCTCGGCCAGCGACAGTTCGCGCAGGTCGTCCACCAGTCGCCGTAGGCCCAGGCTGGTTTCGTAGATCGTCGCCACCTCCTCCTTGCTGAGGGGGTAGACATCGTCGAGCATGGCCCGCAGGTTGCCTTGGATCACGGTCAACGGAGTGCGCAACTCGTGGGCGATGTCGGCGACCATGTGGCGGCGTTGCGCCTCGCCCGTTTCCAGGGCGGCCGCCATCTCGTTGAAGGCAGTGGCGACGGTCTGCACTTCAGCCGGGCCAGCGACTGGCACACGTTCATCTAGTCGACCGGCGGCAATCTGCCTTGCCCCACGCGCCAGCCGCGCCAGGGGCGAGGCCAGCCCACGCGCGATCAGCAGCCCCAGAACTAAGCCCACGATCCCGGCTAGTAGCCCCGTCATCCAGAGTGTGTCATTCAGCGTAGCCAAAAAGTGCTGGGCGGCGCTGGGTAGCGCTGCGCCGTTTGTCGCTCGGGCCAGCAGGTAGCCGACCGTCTGCCCCCGGACGATGATCGCCAGTGCGCTGGATCGTTCGCCCGCGCTCAGGGTTGGCCCGCCGATAATCCCCGCCGGGTCGGCCACCACCCGCCCATCGGCGTTAGCCAGCACGAGGCTGCTGTGCAGCATCGCGCCCAGCCCCATACCATATCCCATGCCCATGCCCATGCCCATGCCGGAGCCACGCGGCATGACGAGGAGCGAATCGGCACCGGCCCACGATCCCTGGGCCGCATAGTGGGCAGTCAAGCGATCCAGTATGCCACTCTCCGTAACCTGGCTCTGTACCAGATAGCCGCGAAAGGTGGCGTCGGCTCGTGCGTTGAACAGCAGGGCGACGGTGAGCGTTGTCACCAGCGTTACCAGCGCGAAGCCGAGGGTTAGTTGTATCCAGAGACGGTTCATAAGTAATGCAAAATGCGAAATGCAAAATGCAAAATTGGCCGCTCGCATTTTACATCTTGCATTTTGGCAATAGACAAGGTTTCAGGATTAGCAATTTTACGTTACAGTTCTGTGCGACCCTCACCCCCTGCCCCTCTCCCTCACGGGGAGAGGGGAGATTCCTCAACAGGATGCGTCCGACTCCCTCTCTCCCGCTCAGGGAGAGGGGGCTGGGGGGTGAGGGCTGACCGGCGACAAACTGTAAAGTACCTGCGAACCTTGTTATAGAGCAAAAGTCACCCTGTCACACCTGTCACGCGGAG
>CAIRFY010000123.1 GCA_903877945.1 uncultured Oscillochloris sp.
ATGAGGCGATACGGAACGCCTCACCGCGTCATCGTTTCATCGCTGAACTGTCACGCTAGATTGAAACATGCCTAAGACAAGGTTTCAGGTTTCAGCTTTACAGTTTGGTGATGAGGCGAGGATGCGAGGATGCGATGACACGCTGTCATCGTCTCATCGCCTCACGCATCCTCGCAGAACTGTTACGCTACATGTGCCCATTTTGAACCTTGTCTAACGAAAGATTGCGCAGTAGTGGTACATGGCCCGATGCGTATCCCCGCACTCACCCCTCAGCCCCACCTCCAAAACGGGAACAAGGCAGGGCCAGGAATCGCCCTTGTCATGAGGAGCGTGCGGTTACTGTAGCATGGGACGTATTTGGAAAAGATGCTGCTGAGGGCCGTACGCATTTGGATACTATTAAAGGCTTGAGAGCAAAAGTCGCCCGGTGACGCTGGGCGACTTTTGCTCTAGGGCATGGTTCAATCTAACGTGACAGTTTGCTGCCGGACGACCCTCACCGCCTACCCCTCTCCCTCACGGGTTCCGCAGCAGGACGTATCCGACTCCCCCTCTCCCGTTCAGGGAGAGGGGGCTGGGAGGGCTGACCGCCGACAAACTGTCACGTATCTGCGAACCGTGTCTCGTGCCTTTAAAGCGATCAGATCGTCGGTCTCTCTATGCGCGTGCGTCAGTCCGGTGTATCGGGCAGGGTTGCCGTCTGAAACCAGTAGTCGATCATCGTCTGGAGCGACTGCCTGAAGCGGGCGTAGTCTACTGGCTTGATCTGGTAACTGTTGGCACCCCGCCGGTAGCAGGTGGCGATGTCCTGCGGGTTATTCGACGTGGTCAGGACAACAACCGGAATGGACTTGAGTTCCTCATCATCCTTGATCACGGCCAGCAGTGAGCGCCCGTCGGTGCCTGGCAGGTTCAGATCGAGCAAGATCAGGTTGGGACGCGGTGCCCTGGTTACGTCGGAGTAGCGCCCGCGCTGATACAGATAGTCGAGCGCCTGATCCCCTGTCATGCAGCGGTTGAACACGACATCAAGATCCTTGCGGTGCATCCCACGTACCATCGCTGTCACGTCTTCATCGCTGTCTTCGATTAGCAAAATATGTCGGGTACTCATGGTGTTGCTCGTATATCTGCGCTCACCTTTGGTATCGAACGCCCGAACGCCTGTAGATCTGCATCGACCCGGTCGAGCGTAAACCAGAAGGTTGTCCCTTCACCGATCCGCGAGGTAAGCCAGATCGCGCCGCCGTGCCGCTCGACAATTTTTTTGGTAATCGTCAGGCCAGCCCCAACCCCGCCACCATACTCGTCGCGGCCATGCAGGCGCTTAAAGATGCGGAAGATCGTCTCCTGGTGTTGCTCAGGTACCCCAATCCCGTTATCGCGCACGGAGAAGACGTAGAATGTGCTACCGTCCGTGCCGATAACCGGCGTGTAGCCGATCTCGACCCACTTCAGCGGCGCATCGTTGTACTTGATCGCGTTCGTGATCAGATTGCTAAAAACCTCGCGCACGCGGGTCTGGTCGGCGCGGACACGCGGCAGGGGTTGCGCGATCCGTATCTCGACACCGCTCTCGCGCAGGCGCGGCTCCAGCAGCGTCATCACATCGGCCAGCACCGCGTTGAGATCAACCTCGATCCATGTCAACTCGGCGCGACCAACTCGCGAGTAGTGGAGCAGCGAGTCGATCAATGACTCCATGCGCTGGGTGAGCCGAACCAGGGTCGCCAGCTTATCTTTCCCCGCATCGTCAAGCTGGTCGCTATAGTCCTCGATCAAAAAGTGTGCGTAGTTGTGCAGTCCGCGCAGCGGCTCCTTGAGGTCGTGCGAGGCGACATAGGCAAAGGCATCGAGTTCGATGTTGCTGCGCGTCAATTCTTCATTCAGCCGGGCCAGTTCCTCCATCTTCGCCATCACCAGATCGATGATCGCCCGCCGCAGATCGCGGGCGGCTGTCACCTCGCAATGTCGCCACGGCAGCGAGGTCTGGATCACGGTCTCCTTCCAGACTGCAAATGACGTGCGCGGACTCAGTCTGGCGGTGCCTGCTGTGACAGTAACTGGCTTTTCGGGGTTGCCGCCCCAATTCACCGTCTGAACAACCTCTGGGCGGAACCAGAGCAGGTAGTTTTGCCGTGCGCGGGCCAGGCGCACCGCCAGTACGCCGCTCGCAATTGCCTGGAATGGCGCGATGGCGGCGTAATGCTGCGGCAGCGAGTCGGTCCAGAAAACACTCTCAGGGTGTTCTTGGGCGAGCCAGTTGGTTAGCTCCTCAATGACCGGCTCGGGCGGGGTCGCGCCTAGCCGCACGCACTGGCCCTCTAGACAGATAGCGACGCCACCCGCTGCGATAAACTGGAGCAGATTGGGCGTAAAGCGGGTCAGCCCGGCCACGACATCGTTGGCCATGCTCATATGTTGCACCAGCGCCGCCTGGATAGCCTGTAGCGCAATAGTGTACGATGCGTCCTCGGCATCTTCCTTGTCGCCGATCTGCAACGACACCATGTGGCCGAGGAATTCGCTTGCGGCGCGGATATCATAGGACAGGTGGTGCGGCCCGCTGTAGTGGTGGCAGGCAACCAGCCCCCAGAGCTGATCGTTCTTGATCAGCGAGATCGACATCGAGGCTTGCACACCCATGTTGACTAGATATTCGATGTGAATAGGCGAGACGCTCCGCAATGCGGCGTAGCTCAAATCAAGCGGGATGCTCGGGTGGTCGGGGTTGATCGCCAGCAAGGGGACGGGCTGGTAGGAGACATCGGGGATCAGGCGCAGCCAACTGCGCAGGTAGAGTTCCCGCGCCTGCTTGGGAATATCCGAGGCGGGATAGCGCAGATTAAGGTACGTCTCAAGATCGTCACGCGCCTCCTCGGCGATGACCGCGCCGCTCCCGTCGGGCTGAAACTGGTACACCATCACCCGGTCAAACCCGGTCAGCTTGCGGACGGAACTCGCCAGCGCCTGGGCAAATGCACGCAATGAGGACGTACGCTGGCACATCGTTACCGCATGTCTCACCATCCGGTAGACCCGCAGAGCCACCGTCTGGTAGCTCTGGTTGGCAGGTTCAAGCTCCAGAACGAGCATCCCCGCGATGCGATGGACGATCACATCAAAGAACGGCTCGACGCCGCTGATCGCCAGAGTCAGGGCGTAGAGCGCGTTCTCGTCCACCTGTTCGTTCCTTAGGCATACGTGCAGTTCAGCGATCTGTTCCGGATCAAACAGGGCACTGAGCGGCTGTCCAAGCAGGTCGCGTGGGTGACGGCCCAGAAATGCGTGGGTGTTGGCGCTGACCTGGATGATCGTCAGGTCGGGTTCGGCGAGGGCGAGCAGCACGCCGTGGGGTTGGATGGAGCCGGGGATATGGATCGGCTCACGATCACAGTTTGTCAGATCAACAATAAAAGGTGATTCCTGAGACATCATTACCTCTTCCCTGCCAGCCAGTGCGCAACGGGCGACCACTACCGGGTACAGAGCGTGTACATTAAAGTGGAGCCTATCTATCAGGGGGGCGAAACCGGTAGCCAACACCCGGCTCCGTGATGATGAGTGTCGGGGATGCCGGGTTCGCCTCGATCTTCCGCCGCAACTGCGTGACGAAAACCCGCAAGGTGTTCAAGTCGTTTTCGGAGTGTGGCCCCCAGATCGTGCGCAAAATCATACGATGCGTCAGCACATTGCCGGCGTGCCCACTAAGCAGCACAAGCAGGTTGTACTCTGTCGGCGTCAGCCGCAGTTCGTGTCCGTCATCAGTCACCAAGCGGCGCGCCCGGTCGATTTGCAAACTACCGAAGGTGACCACGGAGCCACCATCGCGGTAGAGACGTGCCCCGTGACGGAGGGCCACCCGGATGCGCGCCAGCAACTCGCGGACACTAAAGGGCTTGGTCAGGTAATCGTCGGCGCCCATATCAAGGAGGGCCACCTTCTCATCCTCGCCGTCGCACACGGTCAGCACAATAATCGGTACCTGTGACCAGTCGCGGACTCGCCGACAGACCTCGTACCCATCCACCACCGGCAGCCGCAGTTCGATTAACACCAAGTCGGGCCGCCAGCGCGCTACCAAATCGAGGGCGATCTGTCCATCGGTGGCAATCTGAATGGCGTAGCCTTCAGATTCCAACACAGCCTTGAGCAGACGACCAATCTGTAGCTCGTCGTCGGCCAGGAGCAGCCGGATACTCATAAGAAGGTGTTGCCTTTTCGTCGGTAAGACATGGTTCAGAACAGCTTTACAGTGTGGCGGAGACGCGAGGACGCGAGGATGCGATAGCATCGCTTCGTCGCCTCGTCGCCTCGTCGCCTCGTCGCCTCATCGCCTCATCGCCTCATCGCCTCACTGTAAAGCTGAAACCTAGCACCTGAAACCTTGTCTAACGCCAGGGCTGGTGCGGCATAATACGTACACTGCGAAGACGGCGGTTCATGGTAGCATAATAAACTCACCGCGCCGCGCTGAATCTCGCCCATGCAGCATCTTTATATAAACCACATGGAAAACACCCACTCCCACATGTTTTCCAAATGTAGGCAGTGGTACAGTTGCCGCATTCGGCCCTGCACCTGGCAGCGTCCAGCTTTGAAAGAAACTCTATGGCTGAGCGGTTTGCGCGACCACATCCCACCAAACAAGCGTCGCGCACCCGACGTGCGCTCGTTCACGTCGAGTTGGCCGACCCAGTCACATGGATCACCCCGATCACGATGGTGATCTGCGGTGCCATCGCCACTGGTCGGGGTACACCGGGCTTTCATGTGGCCGAGTCCCACGACCTGCTCTTGGTTGGGCTGGCGGCGCTGGTGTGCGGCCCCTTTGGCACAGGCTTCAGCCAGAGCATCAACGATTATTTTGACCGTGACCTCGACGCGATCAACGACCCCGCCCGCCCTATCCCCTCGCAGCGGATCTCCCTTGGTGCGGCCCGCATCAACTGGATTGTCCTTGGTCTGGCGACGATAGGCACATCGCTCATCCTCATTAACCAGAGCATATGGGTTCCTGTGCTAGCGGCAATTGGCCTCGTACTCTCAGCGGCCTACAGCATCCCGCCGGTCAAGCTCAAGCAGCACTTTTGGATGGGGCCGCCCGCCGTCGGCTTTGGCTACGTCTTCCTAAGCTGGGTCACGGGCCACCTGATCTTCGCGCCAATGAGTTGGCCAAGCCTCGTCCTGGCCCTGATCAACAGCGCCATCGCCGCCGGTCTGCTCTTCCTCAACGACATCAAGAGTATTGAGGGCGACCGCAAGCTCGGATTACACTCGATGACCGTTGCCTTTGGGGCGCGGCGGACCCTGCTAATCTCCTACCTGATCATCGGCGTCTGCGAGTTGATGCTGCTGACCATGGCCCTGTTGGCGGGGCACCTGTGGGCGACGGCCGTGCTGGCCCTGGCTCTGCTGATCCCTATTATGAGTCAGATCCAGCTCTACCGGGAACCCACGCACAAGAATTTTAAGCGCTACATCATTGCAAGCAACCCCTTTGTCCTCCTGATCCAGTTCATGTCAGCATTCATCATCGGCGGATACGTGTAGCCGCAATACCGCAAAGTAACGCTGTCACATCGAGCGCCCGGCCCGTAAACGGGCGGGCTACTGCGAAGGCCGCTGAAGCGGCATCATGCAGACCGCCCCCCGGCGGGTGGCACCGCACAGGGCGAGTTTTGCGGTATGACACGGTTCAGAATAGCGGACAGTGAGGCGATGAGGCGAGGGCGCGGTGATATCGCGTCCTCGCCTCATCGCCTCACTGTCACGCTAGAATTACCAGATCTGAACCTTGTCTATTGCGTGTAGCCACATCAGGGCCGGTCGGCGCACGCCTCGCAACGTAGCTCGCTACGGCGGACGATGACCAGCACGTAGGTTGAGCGACCGCAGGTGGGACAATCGAGGGCGTCGGTCTTCTCGGTAAGCGGATCCCAGCTAACACTCAGCGTCGGCATCGTCGGTACCTTCGGGCCGGTCAGGCGGGCGCGCAGGAAGAGCCGTGGGGCGCTGAAGTGGAGCAGGTTGCGCAGGCGCAACTGGGCACGCACGCCCGCCTTGCGGCGCAGTTCGTCGATGCGCAGGGCGGCCTCGCGCCCCAGGGCGGCCTTACGTTGGATCAGGGGCGCGGTATCCTCACCCTTGGCTGTGGCCTTGGCCATCCGTACCGCGAGATCCTCGGCCATGTCGGCGAAGTAGCGCTCCATGCGTGCGATCTCGCGGCTGGCTCGCCCCTGGCGCTCGCGCTGCTGGCTATTGGCCTCCGTCACGACGCTTCGCACCACCCGTTCACGTGCAATCAGATAGGCTCGCTCCAGTGGGATTGCCGGGGCGTCGGGGAAAGCCCAGCGCCGATCCTCGCCCAAGCCGGGGTTGGACAACAACGGCTCCAGGTGGCGCACCAGCCGCCCGTAGCGCCGATCCACCGCCGCCGAGATCAGTGCCTGAGTCTTCTCGTCGCCCAGGTAGCTCACCTCAAACCAGCAGATACAGTGGGCGACGTAGTACGGACGCGGCGCGGCCAGTTCCAACTCCGTCCCCGCCGGGACGCGCAGATCACGCCGCACCTGCTGCTCCAGCCGGTAGGGCTGGAGGTTCATGTCGTCGTAGTAGACGTGGGCTACCTGCCCGCGCTCCTGGGCCGCGCTGAGCAACTCGGCGAGCAGGGGCAGGCCGAAGGTGAGCAACTGGGCACTGGGATGCTCGGGCAGCGCCTCAGGGTCAAAGGTCAGGCGGATCGGCTGCTCCGTATCGGGCCAGAGTACATCGTAAACCTGTGGCTCGATTTCATCCCACAACCCATCAACCGCCTCGGCGTAGTCGCGCAAAAACTGCTCCAAAGGTGTGATCATCGTACATCCATCGTGTAAGACAAGGTTCAAAATAGGCGTATTTAGCGTAACAGTTCTGCGAGGATGCGCGAGGCGATGAGACGATGACGGCGCATCCTCGCCTCATCGCCTCATCGCCAAACTGTAAAGCAGATACGAACCATGTCTAAGGCATGTTTCAAAATGGGTACATTCAGCTTTACAGTCTTGCGATGAGGCGATGAGGCGATGAGGCGATACGGAACGCCTCACCGCGTCATCGTTTCATCGCTGAACTGTCACGCTGGATTGAACCATCCCTTAGGCATG
>CAIRFY010000124.1 GCA_903877945.1 uncultured Oscillochloris sp.
CCGTGTGGTGGTGGAGCATATTCTGGCGGGAGTGAAGCGCGTACGGATCGTCAAGGATCGCTTCCGCAACACGAAGCCGAGGTTTGCTGACCGGGTCATGCTCATCGCGTGTGGCCTCCACAACCTTCGCCAATCGGTGCGCCACCCCGCTCCCTTGTCCGCTACCGGGTAGAGTGGCTATTTCCGGTAATGTCTTGTATACACTATTTCGTAACTTTCAACAACCGATGTAAGTTTGCTATAGCGCGAGTAACTAAGGGTTCACCGCTGTCTATAGCGCCGTTTGACGAATACAGGAAGTGAGCGTACAGTTGTGCGATAGCGAGCCTGAACGTCAGGTGCGTTGTATAACAAGGAGGGAATATGAGGCAACGCGCAGTTCTTGAGAAACGAGAAGTAGAGAATATCCCTTTGAATGAAATTATTCAAGGAAGTTGTATTGAAATACTCAAAACTCTGCCTGAAAAATCTGTTGATCTTATATTTGCCGATCCTCCTTATAACTTGCAGTTGCACAATGAACTTCTTCGTCCGAACCAAACCATCGTCGATGGTGTTGATGATGAATGGGATCAGTTTGATGATTTTGCGGATTATGACACATTTTCAGAGCAATGGCTTTCTGAGTGTCGTCGTATATTAAAAGATGATGGGACGATTTGGGTCATTGGTTCATATCACAATATCTTTCGTGTCGGCAAGATTATGATGGATTTAGGGTACTGGGTACTTAATGATGTTGTGTGGCACAAGACCAATCCGATGCCTAACTTCCGTGGAACTCGTTTTCAAAATGCTACAGAGACACTGATTTGGGCAAAAAAATCAAGCGTTCAGAAAAAATATACCTTTAACTACCACGCAATGAAAAACTTCAATGACGAAAAGCAGATGCAAAATGTATGGTACATTCCTCTTTGTACTGGCCCAGAGCGTATCAAGATAAACGGAAAGAAAGCACATTCAACGCAGAAGCCAGAGGCGCTCCTTTATCGCGTTATTCTGTCTTCCAGCAACAAAGGAGATACGATACTTGACCCATTTTTTGGTTCAGGGACGACGGGAGCGGTCGCTAAAAAGCTACAACGTCATTATATCGGCATTGAGCTGTCTTCCGAATATATTGAGATTGCCCACGAACGAATTGCTGCTATTCCCCCCATACTTTTTGGCGATGCTGAGCTTGTGACACGATCCAAGCGAGATGCACCACGGATTAGCTTTGGACAACTTATCGAGTCCACGTATGTTACTATCGGTCAAAGGGTTTTCTCAAAGGATCGGAAAGTAATAGCGACTGTGAAAGCAGACTCGCAACTTATATGGCAAGACCAGAGTGGTTCAATTCATAAAATAGCAGCCCTCATCCACAATAAGCCGACTTTTAATGGTTGGGATTACTGGTATTGTGAGGATTCATATGGCAACCTTGTGAGTATTGATGATCTCCGAGAGAGGTATCGCCACGAGAACAATAAGGAGCAACGATAATGGATGAGGGAGTTAAGCAGGCAGTCCAAGAGGCAATCATTACCTCGATTGGGAACGCTACTACCGCCCCCTCATTCAGCACTTTTTCGCGGCGTGGGACGGGGCCGAAGTGGCGCGGGTGATGGATCGCACCGATCTGAATGATCGCATGAGCCTGCTCTATGTCGGGGTCGCCACCCAGCAGCGCGTGGTGCTGCTGGCCTGGGAATTCCTCGCCTATGGCAGCACCGATGCCGAGCTCCACATCCGCCTGCTCCAGCGGATTGCTCCGCTGCTGCCCGAGCCGCTCCAGGTGCGGATCACCTTCTTTGGCGACGCGGAGTTTCGCGCCGTGGAGCTGCAACAGTTTTGTCGCACGCAGCACTGGCATGGGCATGTCGGCGTGAAAAGCGATACCTTGTTTCATACGGGCGATGGGGTCTGGCAACCGTTGCGCACGATCCCGGTGCAGCCCGGTGAGCGCCACTATCTGTCCAACCTGACCATCACCGCGCAGCATGCCTTTGGGCCGGTGAACCTGATCATCGACGGGAATCCCAAGGAGGAGGCCCCGCGCTATTGGGTCTTGGATCAGGTGGCCGACCGCCACGCCTGGCGGCGTGGACGCACGCGCTTCTGGATTGAACCGACGAACCGTGACCTCAAGCGTGCCGGCTTTGGCTTGGAACAAAGCGCGCTTGAGGACGCCGCCCGCCTGAGTAGTAATGCTTTTGGCCATGGCGGTGACCTTCCTCTGGATGCTTCATCTCGGCCAGTGGGTGATTGCGAGTGGCCAGCGCACCACCTTGGAAGCCCGGCACAAACGGGACTATAGCCTGTTTCGGGTGGGACGCGATGGGGTGCGGCGTGCCTTGGCGCTCCGCCTGCCGATCCCCGTCGGCTGGACGGTGCGTGCCGGTGCGGCTCCTGGCTCCTCGATCCCTGGGCCATCCCATCCCGGACGGCGCTCTCGGCGACACCCGCAGCGCGTGGTGCATAATCACGCGGCTTCTGCGGTGCCTGCCGCCAGAGTCGGCTCGCCGGACCGCAGCCTACCGGTGCCAACGGGATGAGTACCCTTCCGGCCTCGGCCCGGCACGCCGTGGGTGACACGAATCGCCTTCCCTTCCCGAACATGCTGCGCAAGTCTGTATCGTCATCTCCCAAGCGGTTCACTCATCCATATGTATGCAGGATAACCGACGCTGGATTCGCTCTTCCGCTCGTACCGTGCCCTCGACACACAGCCCCGTGCTGTGCTGTGCCCCCCTGCCTACATCCTAGTGACAGGGGATGAAGTTACCTCCTACTTAATTTGGCATTCTTGTAACAATACCTTCGCCAAAACTGACCGCGAACGAAAGCGGCTTCTGTGGTACCGTTGGGATGTTCAAACCCAAACAACGGAAGAACCACAAAAGCCATGGAAACCATTCTACCACTGCTCCACTGCCTGTCCGGCGAGATGACGAAGACGACGGTTCGCCAATTGGGCCGGATTGCGCTGGCGATGCTGTCCATGACGGGGCGCGTGACCATGGTGGGACTCTCGCGCTGGACAGGAATCGGAGGGAGCTATCGCACCATGCAGCGCTTCTTTCACACCACCTTGCCGTGGGCAGCGATCCTCTGGTGCTTCGTGCGTACCCATCTGCTCACCCCGGGTGAGGACGTGCTGCTGATCGGCGATGAATGTGTCACGACCAAAGCGGGTACGGAGACGTATGGGGTGGATCGGTTCTTCTCCAGCATTGCGGGGAAACCCGTGCCAGGGGTCTCGCTGTTCGCGCTCGCCCTGGTCAGTCGGCGCGACCGGCAGGCGTTCCCCGTCGCGATGGAGCAGGTGGTGCGGGAGCCGGTCTTGGCACCCACCCCACGCCCGGCTCCCGCCAAGCGGAAGCCAGGGCGTCCGAAGGGCAGCAGCACGCAGGCCAAGGCCGATGCGCCGCTGAACGCCGAACATACCCGCATCAGTGCGATGATCCAGGGTCTCTTGGCCCGCATCCGCTCGTACGTCACCGTGACCTATCTGGTGCTTGATGGACATTTTGGGAACCACAATGCGGCCCTCATGGCCCGTCGGATGGGCTTGCACCTGATCTCCAAATTGCGGAGCGATTCCGCCCTGTACTATCCGTATGACGGCCCCTACGCCGGACGTGGTCCGCGTCGGATCTCCGGCGAACGGATCGACCCGACCGCCATCCCGGAACACTTCCTGAAACAGACCACTGTGGAGGATGCCGTTGAGACGCGGATCTATCAGATTGAGGCCCGGCATGCGACGTTTGACCAACCGCTGAACCTGGTGGCGATCACCAAGCGGCATCTGACGACGGGGAAGCAGGCCCATATCTACCTCTTCAGTACGGATTGTACACTGGCCTGGGATGTGCTTCGTGACGACTACCAATTGCGGTTCCAGATCGAATTCGTGTTCCGCGATGCCAAGCAATACTGGGGCTTGGAGGACTTCATGGTCATCAAAGAAGCCGCCGTCACGAACGCCATGAACCTGGCCTTCTTCATGGTGAACCTGAGTCGTCGCCTCATGCGGGATCGACGGGACACCGACCCAAACCGCAGCGTGTTGGATCTCAAGGCGCACTACCGAGGGCGTTCCTATGCCGAGGAAGTGATTAAACTCCTTCCGGAAAAACCCGAGCCAGGTTTATTGCGTCGGCTTCTGGCGCAGGTCACGGGGCTTGGGCGTATCCATCGGCTCCCCGTTGACCGGCTCACCGGATAATTGGCGAAGGTATTGAATCTATCGAGAAAGATATAGCTCTTTCGTACTTGTTTACAACCTCCGTAGGACTGC
>CAIRFY010000125.1 GCA_903877945.1 uncultured Oscillochloris sp.
ACATGCCTAAGGCATGTTTCAGATCGGGTGATTCCAGCGTGACAATCTCGCACAGCCCTCACCCCCCAGCCCCCTCTCCCTGAGCGGGAGAGGGGGCGTCGGATGCGTCCTGGTGCGGAATCTCCCCTCTCCCCGTGAGGGAGAGGGGCAGGGGGTGAGGGTCGTCCGGCAGCAAACTGTCACGCTGGTTTGAAACATGCCTTACGCCGCGTAGTCGTCGTCATCATCGGGCGGGCGGGTCGGCTCAGAGGGGCGGACGCGGTTGGGGCCGTGTTCGCGCACATACTCATGGATGGTGGCCGTCTGGCCGAGGACGATGACACGGTGGCGATCCAGGGGTCGCAGGACGCGGGCCGCGCCGTAGCGGGCCGACTCCAGGGTGCTGGTGTTACCGGCTAACACCACCAGGCGCCCGCCGGGCCGCATCACGCGGGCGATCTCGGCCAGCACCTCGCGGTAGAGTCCAGGGATCAGCGTCTCGTCGGCGATCTGCTTACCGAAGGGCAGGTTCACCGCCACCTTATCCACCTCGCCATCGTCGAGGGGCAGCTTGCGGGCGTCCCAGCGGCTCAGGCTGATCTCGCCGCGCACGCCGCGCAGGTTCGCCTGCATGGCCGCCAGGGCGTCGCCGTTGATGTCGCCGCCGTGGATCTCGGCGAACGGCCCGGCGGCGGCCCGCTCCAGCAGGAGGGTACCCGCGCCAGCCATCGGGTCAAGGAAGACATCGTTGGCCGAGGGGTTAGTGAGCAGCACCATCGCTCCGGCCAGGGCCGGGCGCAGTGACGCGGGCAGATGCTTGACCTTGCCGCGCTGCCGCATCTCGGAGTCCGAGAGCCGCACCGCACAGATCAACTCGCTCTCGATCAGCGTGGCCCAGATCTCGATGTCGGAGTCGTCCTCCACCATCTGCCAGCGACCGGGCCAACCATCGCGCACGGCGTCAGCCACGGCGCGGCCCACATCGCGGCGCATAAAGCGGTGCGTGCCCACGGTGCGGGCGATCACGCGGAAGGTGCCGTTCTGCTTGTGGCTGTTAGTGGCCTTGCGCCACGTGTTTAGGACATCCTGCACAACCTCAGAGTTGCGCACAGTGGCGTGGATCTGGCGCAGGCCGCGCTCATCGTAGGCAATCTTAAAGCCACGGGCGGCCACGGCGAAGACATCCTCGCTGGCCCGCAGCTTCAGCAGGGCGCGCGGGCCGCCACGATGATCGATCATCACAAGGTCGTCACGACCGGGCACGGCCTTCACGGCCATGAGACGTGGCCCCGGACGCTCGCTGTCGCCGGGGAGAGAAATCTCGACCTCGCGCCAGGCAAGCTGGCCGAGGCCGGGGATGGTCTGGAGTACATATAACATGGTGAATCGTTACAGGAGGGATGTGGGATGGTTTCACCCTCCCACATCCCTCCCTTCTCCCTAGCCGATGAAATCGGTAATAATCTGGTATAACGTGGCGAGGCTCTCGACATCGACCCACTCCTCGTCAGAGTGCAGCCCGGCCCCGACTGGGCCGAGGCAGACGGCGGGGATGCCGGCCTGGGTGTAGAAGCGAGCGTCGGTAGAGAAGTGCTCGCGGTAGAAGCGGGCCGGGGCACCGGTATAGGCGGCTACGACGCCCGCGAGGCGCTGCACCGCCGGGTGCTCCGGGTCGGTGCGCAGCGCGACACCCGAGCGGTTGACCTGTAGCTCAGCACCGGGGAAGCAGTCCTGTAACACCGTGCGGATCGACTCGGCGCTATCCCCCGCCACAAAGCGACAGTCGAACGTGAGAGTGGCCGAGCTAGGAATCTGGTTGGATGAGCCGCCACCGACCTGGATGACGGTGGGCGAGACAGTCGTGCGCCACTCATCAGGGCCGGGCACGGGGAAACGCCGGGCGATCTCAGCGAGGCCGACGGTCATCGGGTAGACCGGGTTGACCCCATTCCAGGGGCGCGAGCCGTGGGCGGGCGCGCCGGGGATGTGCAGATCGACCCACATAGCACCCTTGTGCTCGTAGAGTATACCCAGGTCGGTCGGCTCCAGGCAAAGCATAATATCGCAGCGCCAGCCCTCCTCCAGCAGCCTGCCCGTGCCCAGGGCACCGCCGATCTCCTCGTCGGCGACGAACTGGAAGCCCACATCGGGGCGCTCGGGGCGGGCGGCCAGATCCCTGAGCAGGCGCAGCATCACTGCCACGCTGCCCTTCATATCCTGCGATCCGCGCCCGTAGATCCGCCCGTCGCGCAACTCTGGTACAAACTGCGCAGGCTGAGCAACCACCACGTCCGTGTGGCCGTTAATCATCAGGGCGGGCGAGCGAGTCTCGTGCAGGGTGGCCACAATCGCGGGCTTGCCACCGCACTCCGAGCGCTCGACGAAAATATGTGGAATAGTGGCCAGATAACTGGCGACATAGTCAATCACCTCAGCCAGACACTCTGGCCGGTCGGCGATTGACTCGATACGCATAAGGTCGCAGGTGAGCCGAGTCAGCTCCCCGCACAGATCCTCGCTCATAAAGGCACTCCTGAATCGTGTGTTTGCTGCCTGTAGTCTACCACACAGAACAGGAAGGGCGTTTGGGGGGCGTAAGGCTGATGCAAAGTCGTGTGATCGCCGGGCAGCCCTCACCCCGTGCATATCGTTACCCACATCTCTACGGAAGTCG
>CAIRFY010000126.1 GCA_903877945.1 uncultured Oscillochloris sp.
GCCCCCTCTCCCTGAACGGGAGAGGGGGCTGGGGGGTGAGGGCTGCCCGCCGACAAACTGTGCAGCCTCGTCGCGCCATCGTAGCATGCCACGTACCTACCGCGCGGAGTTTGGGCTGACGCTGCTGAGTTGAGCGATCTGCTGTGTACGGGCGCTGAGCGAGGCGGAGGCCCGCTCGATATAGGCGCGGGCCTCCTGGAATCGCTGGGCGGCTCGGTTGGCGTTCGCCACATCATAGCCACCGTAGAACTCCAGAAATGCGTCGAGTCCCTGGATCTCAAGCTCCAGGCCCTTGCGATAATCGTCGTGCGCCTGCTGGAGGGTGCGGGGCGGGTGCAGGTGCCCCATATCATCGAGAACCTGTTGCACAGTGGCCCGCAGACGCTGGGTAGCGGCCACGTAGCCAACCGATCCGCCAGGCTGGCTGGTGGCGCTGCGGTAGGCTGTCGTGGCATCGTGCAGGCTGGCGCGCATCGGCCCGACAGCGCCAAGATAGGAGATCGTGAAGCCCTCAACCACCGAGAGCGGCTCGGCCTCTAAGATCGGCTCTATCGTCGGTGTGGGCGGGGGGGCGCTGGAGATAACCGAGGGAACGGCGGTGTCTACCGGCGTAGGCGGGGCGGGTATCACTGCCAGGGCGATCATGCGGTTCAGAATAATCGCCAGGCCGACCGCGATCAGGGGAAACAACCAGATCAGCAGGCGCGCCCGGCTAATGTCGCGGCGACGCCGGCGCCACGAAACCCACCACGGATCGTGATGCTCGTTGAGCGTGCGATCACCCGCACTCTCTCCAATCGGCAGGCTCAGACCGGGGCTGGGCTGGACACCACCCTCAAGCAGTTTGCGCTCTTCAAGCACCTGTAGGCCGCGCAATGCATGCTGATTGGCCGGGTTGATTCGTAGCACCGACTGGAGACAGAACGCCTGCTGGCGCGGCTCTTCCAGGACGCCGCTCAGCCACAGCCAGGCCAGTTCGTTATGTGGGTCGAGCCGGAGCGAGCGGGTGAGCAACCCGGCCGCCACGCGCTTCTGCCCGCTACGGGCGGCAGCCAGCCCGCGCTGGTAGAGGCGCTGGGCCTCGCTGATGTCGGCTTTCACGGTAGTCTCTATCGTCATTGCAGATTGTAGATTGCAGATTGTAGATTGCCATTACAGATGTCATCATGGGCGGAGCGCCCAATCTACAATCCGCAATCTACAATCTGCAATCCTTAATGATCCGGGATAAGCGGGTTGATCGCCCGCTGGATGAGCGTCGGGTCCTCGATCATATTCTGGCGTACTGTCTCCCAGTACTCGGGCTTTTCGTAGCCTAGTTGCCAGATCGCGATGCCGGCCAGGTCGAGATCCTGCACCGTCTTGATCTTCGAGGCGAGGCCCGTCTTCGTCATAAACCAGACCTGGCGGGTACCCTGGGCGGAGTGGTAGGAGAAGTAGCTCTCCTCGACGCGCCCGTTGGCGTTGCTTTCCATAAAATTGACAGTGGCACCCTGTTCGTCAATAATCCCCTGGATAATACTCCAGGGACGCGGTGTGGCCGATCCGCCGGAGGGCCAGTCGTAGCCGTAGAAGTGGATGCCGAGCAACACCTTGGCCGGATCCACCACGCTGCGCGCATACTCCGTCACCGACTGGATCCAGTAGGCCGGGGCGACAGGGCCAGGGCTGCTGCCGCGCCAGTGGTAGTCGTAGGTCATAATACGCAACTGGTCCACGGCCTTGCCGATCTCGGCCCAGTCCTGGAACCCGCCCATCCCGCCGTAGTCACTGGCCTTCGCGTGGACGGCCACGGTGAGCAGTTTGCCGTTCTGGTGGAGGGCGGCGGCCAATTCACGCATAAAGGCCGAAAAATCGTTACGCAGCGAACTGTCGAGAGCCTCATAGTCAATGTCGATGCCATCGTAGTTGCGTGCCAGCACCTCGTCCACAATGTTCTGGACGTGGCGCGCCCGCCGCTGGGGGTCGCGCAGTACCGAAACAACCGTTTCTGGGTTTGATGTTACATTATGGATCGACGGCATCACCCGCACATTGCTCTCGTGGGCCACGCGCACCAGTTCGTCGTTGCGCGTGCCGTAGAGCCGACCGCTTGAGTCCGTTGAGTACCAGAACGGACTGATGTCGTCAATAATATCTTTGTTGGCCTCAAAAGAATCACGGGCACCGCCGCTGAAATTCGGCGGCAGCCAGACAGCGATATACCGGCCACTCTTAGGATGGTAGCTGACAGGGGCCGTCTCCAGATTGGTGGCGGTGGGGAGCGGAGTGGGCGGCACGGGCGTCGGCAAGATGATCAGCGGGGCGGCGGTAGCCTCTGGCGTCGGCGTGACGATGAGCACCGCCTGGGTGCTTGCCGCCTGGACGGCGGGGATGTCGCGTGCCATGAGCAGTGTCTGTACGATCAGCGTACCGGCTACCACCACGGCGACCGTGTAGATCAGGCCAAGGATGATCGTGCTGAAAGCGATAGAGCGACGTATTCTCATCGGCATCAGTAGGCCCCAAGTTCGCGCAGGCGCTCGTCGCTGATTCCAAAGACGTGAGCGATCTCGTGCAACACCGTGCGGCGAACCTGACGTCGTAGCTCGGCTGGCGAGTCGTAGTCGCGCTCTAGGGGCGTCTGAAAGATAATGACAGTGTCGGGAGGCGCGAGGGTGTTGCCGGTGCGCTCGGTGAGCGGGATACCATCATACATGCCGTAGACACTCTGCCAGGGGCGGAGGCCGAGGGCGCGCCGCTGCTCGCGGCTGGGGCTGCGCTCGACGATCACATCGACTTGAGCAAGGTGAGCCTGAAAGGGCGCTGGCAGGCTCTCTAGCGCATCGACGACAAGTTGCTCAAAGGCCGCGCTATCCATTTTGAGGGAGTCCTAGGAAGAGCATGGCAAAACCGGCGCGGCGCCGCGCTACGGCTCTCATTATACGTGTGTGCTGTTTCGGGTGTCAAGGGTTTTCGTTCGCCGACTCGTCTTTCCATTCGACCGGGCTGCATTCCATAGCCAAAAAAACACACAACAATGGGGTTCGGCAGGCGGAATCTGTGGGCGAGATAGGCCGTGCGCAGATGTACTGCTGGTCTGAGCTATGTGGGATTTAAGCCCAATACTTTACGAATAAGGGATCTGTTGCCGCTCAGCCCTCACTCCCCAGCCCCCTCTCCCTGAGCGGGAGAGGGGGAGTCGGATGCGTCCTGGTGCGGAATCTCCCCTCTCCCCGTGAGGGAGAGAGGCAGGGGGTGAGGGGGCAAGGTCGGCTCATTCGAAAAGTATGGAATTTAAGCCGGTGTTCTAGGTATAACAACGACGTGGGACGCAGCAATAGCGTATCCTCAATCCAACAGATCTACCTTCTTTAGAGGCTTTGTTCATGCTATCGCACGCACGTATAGCGCGAGCATGTCTGCTCGCGCTGCTGATCATTTTGCTGAATCAGGGACACGCCCTCGCCACCGCACCGGATAGCACCCTACCCCGTGCGCGTACGAATCAACACCACGGCAGTCGGGTCAACCTCGCTCGCACTCCGGGGCCGAGCATCGACCCCTACATACGCCCCGATATGGCTCGGCGTATGGGGCAGTTGCGACCGATCATCCTGGTCGCCGCCCATCGCCATAACCGCATGTCGCTCTCGGGCATGAGCGATCAGGAGTTTGCTACCGTCATCGTTACCATCCTCTACAACGAGAATTTCGGCTGGGTTGAGGATGACATCGCGCCGCTGCGGATTTTTACGCCGATCTATCAGGATCTCCAGCGGCGGGCGAATGAGAGTCCCTTGGGCAGCAACTTTAGCGTCTGGCCCGCCAACCTGCGCCCATCGGTGGCCCTGGAGATTCTGCGCCATGAGCTGCCAATCTCCGGCACGCAGATGATCAGCGTGCCGGTTCGGGTGACCGGTAGCCGGATCGACCCTGACGCCTATACGTCACAGGAAGATCTCTACGCCGCGATCACGGCCGAGATCAGTCGGGACGATATGGCCGTAGAGTACCTGGCGGCGAACCTGGAGCGCGGACTCTACCGTGCGGAGTCTGAGGGTGCGCCGGTGAGTTGGCGCACCCTCGCGGCATGGCATAACCAGGGTATCATCAGCCCGCAGGCCATTCAGGCCAGCCCCACCGCCTGGGATTATGTGCGTCGGGCGACCGCATACCTACCGGCTGCTCGATCACTCGTGCGCTGGCATCTGCACGACGGCGGTCGACGTATGGCGTGGATGTAGCCTACGTGTACACCTTAAGCATCTCACGGATGCGGCTGATCAGATCCTGGGGTGCCACATGCGCGTAGTACTTCGTCTCGATCATTATTGCTGGAATATCGTCACAGGCGGCCATGCAATCAAGCTCGATAATCTCGATCTCGTTCGGGTAGGATGTTGTGATCTGATTGATCGCCCGGAGCATTTCCGGGCGGCTCCGCGTACACTGACGGCATATTGTGAGGTGAAGGGGCATTATCGTAGCCTTTCCAGGTGGGGGGAACCCTCGATACATCCCCGCACATGAGTAGGTTTCTGAAGGGTTGGCCGGTGTCGGCCAGGTGACATGAGTCAAGTCTACACCTTTTGTTGTTTTTTCGCAACCATCTGCAAACATTTCGCAACCAATTTGCACGGCTTTTGCACATTTCCTGGCCTTCCACAAGAGAAGACAGGGGGTGCAGGGCTGGTGCAAAGTCACCCTCCGGCCCTCACCCCCTGCCCCTCTCCCTCACGGGGAGAGGGGAGATTCCGCGACCGGACGCATCCGACTCCCCCACTCCCGCTCAGGGAGAGGGGGCTGGGGGGTGAGGGCTGATCACTTTGCACCAGCCCGGAGAGGGGGTGTGAGGTTCAGGCAGCAGGCTGAGCGATGATGCTATAATGGAGAAACCGTCACCCATGCCGAATCAGAGCGACCCACCCGCCACGATCACGTCCGAGTACGACGATGACCTGGGGATGAGCTATTTACGAGCCGGGAATCTTGGTTCAGCGGTGGTGCTGCTGCACGGCTGGGGCGCGTTTAAGGAGCTGTGGTGGATGACGCTGCGCGACCTCGGGCGCGACCAGCGCTGTTTCGCCCTGGACTTCCCTGGCCACGGGGGGTCGCGGATCGGGCGTGCCAACACCATCGTCGCTCTGGCCGATGCGGTGGCTGCCTTCTGTGACGCCCTCGGCCTGCGTGAGATCGCTCTCGTTGGCCACTCGATGGGCGGCTGTGTGGCGACTGAACTGGCCCTGCGTCGGCCCGACCTGTTGCGCTGCCTGATCCTGGTAGACGCCGCCGTTGATGCGCGGCTGATGCCCTCCTTCGCCCATACCTACTTGCACACCCAGGTTGGCTGGCCAGCCCTGCGGGTCAGCCAGATGCTCGGGCGGGTCTTCCGGCCTGTGGGTATGCGGATTCCCCACGAGCACGGCGGGGGCTGGCTGCGACCCTGGGTGCGCC
>CAIRFY010000127.1 GCA_903877945.1 uncultured Oscillochloris sp.
CCCCGTGAGGGAGAGGGGCAGGGGGTGAGGGCTGAGCGGCGGCAGATTCCTTATTTGAAAGGTATTGGGATTAGCCCCCATCCTCAAGCTGTTCTACTATCGCCGCGATCAACAGGGCGGCTCGCTCACTCAGCAGCGCGGTGGTCTCGCGTGTGGCCGCGCTCGTGCCAGAGTCGCGTCCATACATAGAGATCGTCTGCATCCCTCTGCGGCGCAGCGGCTCGACCAGCGATGCGCCATCGGCTCGGGTGCGCCCGGCTGCGCTGATCGAGAGGGTCGCTGCCAGATCTGCGAGGTTCACGATCTTCTGCTGCGCCGGGTGTGCGTCAACGTGATAGCACAACTGGTCGCCGTCGAACTGCTCAAGCGTCATAAACAGCGTGCGGACAGGCTCAAAGGGATAGATTCTTAGCAGATCCTCGATCCCGCCGGGGTCGAGCGTGCTTGCGCCGACCGCAGCGGCCCAGATTTCTACGTGATCCAGCGTTCGCACGTGCTGCACCGCCAGCACCAAGGCCGTCAGAGCAGCAAGATTACCGTCGTGCGCGGCGGGTTGCGGGCCGCGTAGCGCACCCGCCAGTTGAAGGGTGAACACGATGGTCACCGGCACCACCAGCAGCACCCACCCCCGATGGGGGTTCAGCAGTTCTGCCAGCGCCACCAGCACCACGAGGGCCAGGGAGATCACCCGCGCCTGTGCCGCCGGGCGGTTGGATCCCGCGAGTGCAGATAACCCAGCCGCCACCGTGGGCGAGTCAAGCGGGGCAAGGATGACAACCCTCCAGCGTGGTGAGCGTGGGGCCAGCCCCGCGCCCCCAGCGATGGCCTGGGTGCCAATGATCGACTGGCTGGCGCGGCGCGGCCCGATCTGAGTCAGCGGGCCAACTGCGGCGTCCAAGCTCACAATGATCGTTGCGGCAAGGGCCAGCGCAAGGGCGGGGAGTGGCAGGAAAATTGCGGTGAGGGCGGCGAAGATCCCGGCGGCGGCGGCCGCACCGTACAGGCGACGGCGGCGGGGCGAGACGGACAGCGGGTGCGTCGTGACACCCAAGCCCGCACGGCGGAGTCGCCCGTTGACAAAGGCGGCGGCGGTCGCCTCCTGAGGAGAACCCGCACAACGAGGGCCGATCTCGGCCAGATGGCTAAAGATCGTCAGGGCCTCGTCGCGCAGGCTGATGCTCAATCTGTAGCCTTATCCTTTTATGGTTTCGGCGTACTCGTCGGATCAAGGAGAAACCCACTCATCGGCGTCCCCGTCGGCTGCGGGGTGATCGGACGCACCGGCGATGTTGTCGTGACATCGCCCCGGCCACAGTCTGTCTGTCCAGGGATACAGAGCAGAAGCGTCAGATCGTAGCGAATGAACTGGTTGCCGATGTCGCCTACATTCTTAATTTGCACGAAGTAGAACCCGTCAACTTCGGGGGTAAACTCGATCTGCGAGTCTAGTGTACTACCACCAGGGATGTCGTCATTTACATCGAGCAGACTCACCCCATCGCGGTCGGTGAGGACTATCACCGTATCGGCACCCGCTTGGGCCTGACCATTCACTTTGTTGGTTCCCACATAGCGCCGGGTATCAGTAAAAATGATGTAGCGTTTGCCTGCCTTGCCAAAGAATGTTACCCAGTCCGCATCGCCGGTGGGACAGAGCCGCCGCTCCTCTTGGATCTCATTCGAGGTGATCAACCGCGCCTGCTCGGGCAGACCGTCAGGTTCAAAAAGATCCTGGCAGACCTCGCGCACCAACGTCGGGGTGGGGCCATAGCTCTGGTCGAGCAGGGCGATATCGTAGAGATAGTTCACCCCGCCGCGCCCAGCCGAGTCGCGCACCTTCACATAATACGGCCCATCGGACGGGATGCGGATCGTGATTCGCGGCTTGGTGTCGCCAGGGTTCGGGCTGTTCGGGTCGCGGTTATAGAAGTCGTCGTTAAAGGCGATGCTATTCAGATCCTTGTCGAACAGCTCCAGAGACAGATCGATCCCCGGATCCTGCCGCGAGACATCGATCACATAGACCTTACCGGCCACCCCGCCAAACATCAGCCAGTCCTCATCGCCAGAGGGACAGATTGCGTGCTGCTGGGCAGTGTTGACATCAAGCGGGCGCGCTGCGGCGGGGCTGTTATCCGACTCGAATCCATCCTTACACACCGGGCCGGGTGTCGGCGTGATGGTGGCCGC
>CAIRFY010000128.1 GCA_903877945.1 uncultured Oscillochloris sp.
CGGGAGAGGGGGAGTCGGATGCGTCCTGCTGCGGAATCTGAGCCTACCATAACCATGCGCGCTGCTTCATGAAACCTCAGAATGTTACGCACGCTGATCCGCACAGGGGCGTATTAGGCCGTATCAATGCTGTATTCGCTCTGGTTGGGTTGGTTGTATTCCTTGTTGTTGCGGGGCCGGTCTGGCTGTGGGCGCTCTCGGCGCTGGCTCGTGCCGTGATCCCGGCCTTCGCCTGCGTCGTGCTGCTCCTGCTTCCCGGCCTGGCGCTGCTGCGGATTCTCTGGGACGCCCCGCTCGCCCTCGATGAGCGCTTGCCCCTCGCGCTAAGCCTGAGCTGCGTTGTCCCACCGCTGCTGCTCCTCGTCGGCGATCAGGTTGGGCTGCGCTGGGGTGGGCCGCTGGCGTGGGCCGTCCTCGGTGCCTGTGCGCTGGTTGCCCTCTGGCCGCGCCACAAGGCGGCGCAGCCAGAGGGCGAGACCCTCCCGGTTTCACTGGCGCTCCTGCTGATCACGGTGGCCAGTCTGGCCGTGCGCCTCTACGCTACCCGCGACCTCGTGATGGGCGAGTTTGGGGACTCGGTGCATCACACGATCATTGCTCAGCTCCTCGTCGATAACGGCGGTCTTTTCCGCTCCTGGCAGCCCTACGCTCCGCTCACCACCCTCACCTATCACTACGGGTTTCATAGCGTTGTCGCCTGGCTCAGTTGGCTCAGCGGGATGCCGGTGCGGCTGGCGCTGCTGGCGGTTGGTCAGACGCAGAGCGCCTTGGCGGCACCGCTGCTCTACCTGCTCACCCTGCGCCTGAGCGGTAGCCGCCCGGCGGCGCTCTGGGCAGCCCTGATCGTCGGGCTGGCTATGGCCATGCCGGGCTACTATGCGAGTTGGGGACGCTACACGCAACTCGGCGGGCAGACGCTGCTCGTCGGTGTGTGCGTGGCCTGGGCGGCGCTGCTTGATATGGTTGGTGAACCCACACCCGCCTGGCCTTCGTTGGCGCGTCTTGGAGCCCTAGCCGGGATCAGCACGGCGGGGCTGGCAGTGACACATTATCGCGTTGCGGTCTTCGCGGTCTGCTTTGTGCTGGCCTACACGATCTATGTGCTGGCCACGCGTGTGCGTTCAGGACGGAGCTTTCTGTGGCTGGCCGGTGCCGGGTTGGCATCGGGTGGACTATCCATTCTGCTGGCGCTGCCCTGGCTGCTGCGCGTGCGCGAGGGCAAGCTGATCCAGATTAGTGACCACTTCGCATCGCAGAATATCGGCACCGAGGGTGCCAACAGCATTCCGGGGGTGATTGTCGCGATGGTGGCCCCCTGGCCGCTGGTCGCTCTGTCGGTCGCCGCCATCGGGCTGCTGATCTGGCGTCGCCAGTGGCGCGGTCTGACGCTGCCCCTGTGCGCGGCCCTGATCGGGGTCGCGGCTAACCCTTATGTCATCGGGCTAGGGGGTGCCGGGGCGATCACCAACTTCGCGGTGATCATTGCCATTTATATGCTGCTGGCCCCGCTGTCCGGTATCACCCTCGCCGAGCTTGGCGCGTGGGCCGGGCGGCTGCCCTGGGGGCGCTTCCTCGCGCCGGTTGTTGGTGTAGCCCTGGCCGCCTGGGGACTCACGTGGCAGCCCACGTACATTGACCGGGGTAACGAGCTGTTTTTGCCAGCGGATCTCGCCGCAATGCGTTGGATCTCTCTCAACACCGCGCCCGGCGAGCGGCTGTTCGTCAACAGTTTCCCGGCCTACGAGGGCACGCTCTACGCCGGATCCGACGGCGGCTGGATGCTGACCTTCTTCAGCGGACGAACCACCAACCTCCCGCCGATCACCTACGGCTCGGAGGCTGGCCCCACACCCGACTACCTGCTGCGCGTGAACGCGGAAAATGCGGCGGTGCAGGCCCACCCAGTTGATTCGCCCGAGGCCGCCGCCGCCCTCAAGGCCGCCGGGTTCCGCTATCTCTACAATGGCCCGGCGGCCAGTCCAGGCAACGAATACCTTGACCCAACGCGGATTGATGCCTCGCCGCTCTACGCGCAGGTCTATCGCCGCGACGGGGTAACAATCTGGAGGGTGCGCTAGTGCGGATCAGTGTTGTTGGCCCAACCTACCCGTTTCGCGGCGGGATTGCTCACTATACGACGCTTATGGTGCGCCAGCTACGTGCGGCTGGCTATGCCGCGCCGCTCTACTCGTTCACCCGCCAGTACCCGCGCTGGCTGGTCGGAGGGCGCAGCGACCGTGACCCCAGCAGTTCGCCGCTGCGCGTTGACTGTGAGTATATTCTCGACCCAATCAACCCGTTTACGTGGTGGCGACTCTACCGCCGCGTGCGTGCCGATCACCCCGACGTATTGATCCTTCAGTGGTGGGTGCCCTACTGGACGCCGTGTCTCACGGCGGTCTCTAGCATGATCAAGCGCAACACACAGGTGAAGATCATGTTCATCTGCCATAACGTAGTGCCCCACGAGGGCGGCGGCGTGATCGACCGACGCCTGGCCCTGACGGTGCTGCGCCTCGGTGACGCGCTGCTCGTCCACAGCGAGCAGGATCGGCTACGCCTGCTTGCGATGTTGCCCCATGCACGGGTGGTGAAGGCCCATCACCCCACCTACGCCGAGTTGGCTCACCAGAGCAGCACCAACCCCTCCCACCTGCGCCGCGATCTCGGTATCCCCGCCGATACGCACGTGCTGTTGTTCTTTGGCTTTGTCCGTCCCTACAAGGGGCTTGAATATCTCATCCAGGCCATGCGCCTGATCCGCGAGCGAGTCAATGCCCACCTGCTTGTCGTCGGTGAGTTCTGGACGGCCCCGGAATTTTACCAGCGCTACGCCGATGAGTTTGGGGTGAGCGAGGCGATGACGATCATTAACCGCTATGTCCCCAATGAGGATTTGCGGCCCTACTTCGACATTGCCGACGTGGTGGTGTTGCCCTATGTCGCGGCCACCCAGAGTGGTGTGGTGCAACTGGCTTTCGGGTTTGGTAAGCCGGTGATCACCACGCGGGTCGGTGGGCTTTACGAGGTGGTGGAGGATGGGGTGAACGGACTGATAGTACCACCCCAGGACGAGGGTGCCCTTGCCGATGCGGTCATCCGCTACTTTAGCGAGGGTCTCGCCGTGCCCTTTAGCGCGAATGTGGCCGCTCAGGCGACAACAAGCTTCTCCTGGCAGCAGTTGGTGACAACGATTGAGCAGGCCGCACGCGACCTCGGGGTGCAGGGGTAGCCAATGCAAAATGCAAAATGCAAAATGCAAAATGCGGATATAGGCAATACCGCAGAAGCGTCCTGTCATTCTGAGCGAAGCGAAGAATGACAGGACGCTTCACGGCGTTACTTTTGCTCTACGACAAGGTTTCAGAATTAGCAAATTTACTTTACAGTTCTGTGCGACCCTCACCCCCTGCCCCTCTCCCTCACGGGGAGAGGGGGCTGGGGGGTGAGGGCTGATCGGCGACAAACTGTAAAGTACCTGCGAACCATGTCTACTGCCTAAAAAGGTTGTCTATGCCGCCAATGCGGATCACCTTTCTGATCATTATGGGCATCGAGCGGCCTTCGGGCCGACGCTACTTCCATATCGCCCGTGGGCTGGCCCGCCAGGGCCACCGGGTGCGACTGCTGGCCCTGCATCCCGACCTGCCCACCTGTCCGCAGCGCCGCTTTATTCAGGAGGGCGTCGAGATCTGGTATGTGGGCCAGATGCACGCCCGCAAGGATGCCAGTGTGCCGAGCCGCTTTGGGCCTCTGGATCTGCTGCGCGTCCTGGCCAGTTCGACTTTGGGCATGATCTGGGGTGTGATCTGCTCGCCCGCCGATGTCTACCACCTCGGCAAGCCTCAGCCGGTGAATGGGCTGGCCGCCCTTTTGGCGGTGCGTCTCCTGCGCTGCCGACCCTTCTACATAGACTGTGACGATGACGAGGTGCGCGGCAACCGCCTGCCCGCCGCCTGGCAGCGCGCTGTCTTCGGGTTTTGGCAGTGGCTGCTGCCGCGCCTAGCGGCCGGTGCCACGGTGAATACACGCCACTTGGCAGCCGAACTGACTGACGCCGGGGTGTCGCCGGTGGTTCTGGTGCCGAATGGAGTGGACGCGGACAGCTTTGTGGCCCCGCCGACCGCCACCCTGGCTGCGCTGCGCGCCGCCCTTGGCCTGGACGGTCGCCCCGTCGTGGCCTACGCCGGTGCCCTGGCCTTGCAGAATCACCCCGTCGATCTGCTGATCGAGGCGTTTGCCCAGGTGGCGGTCGCCTTGCCCGCTGCCGCCCTGCTGATCATCGGCGGCGGCGAGGATCTGCCCCTGCTGCGCGATCTGGCTGTGCGGCGCGGCCTGCGAGATCGGGTATACTTCACGGGGCAGATGCCTTACCATACGGTGTCGGCCTACCTGGCCCTGGCCGACCTGAGCGTTGACCCGGTGCGCGACGACCCGGTGGCCCGCGCCCGCTCGCCGCTCAAGCTGGTCGAAAGCATGGCCTTGGGAGTCCCCGTTATCACCGGCGATGTGGGCGACCGGGCCGAACTCCTTGATGGCGGCGCAGCGGGGGTGTTGGTGCGCCCCGGCGACGCCACGGCCCTGGCCGAGGCGATGATACGCCTTCTGGGCGATGCGCCCCGTCGGCAGGTTCTCGCCGCCGCAGGGCGCGAACGGGCCAGAAGTTACGCATGGGATCGGCTCGCCGAGGTGTGGGCGACGGTCTACAGAAGGTTTTAGGAGCAATATCTTGCCCCCTCACCCCGGCCCCTCTCCCTCACGGTGAGAGGGGAGATTCCGCACCAGGACGCATCCGACTCCCCCTCTCCCGCGCAGGGAGAGGGGGCTGGGGGGTGAGGGCTGTCCGGCGGTAGATTCCTTATTTGAAGAGTATTGGTTTGAGGAGTGCAGCCTTGACCGCGCAACCCTCGCAGGCACCCCTGGTCTACCTGGTGGTGCTGAACTGGAACGGCTACGCCGATACCCACGAGTGCCTTGAGTCGCTGCGTGGCCTGGCTTACCCACACTATCGGGTACTCGTCGTCGATAACGCCTCCAGCGATGACAGCCCCGCCCGTATCGCCGCCGATCACTCTGAGGTCGAACTGCAGCGCTGCGCAAAAAACCTCGGCATCGCCGCAGGCTATAACGTCGGTATCCAGATGGCCCTGCAATGCGGGGCCGACTATGTGGTGCCGATGAATAACGACCTCGACTGTGACCCGCTGTTTGTTTCGCAGATGATCGCCACTCAGCGTGCAAACCCCGGATGCGGCGTGGTGATGCCGAAAATCTTTTACTACGAAGATCGCGACCGGATCTGGTCAACCGGGGCCTACGCCCGCTGGATGCCCTCGAATATCGTGATGCGCGGGCGCAAGCGGCGCGA
>CAIRFY010000129.1 GCA_903877945.1 uncultured Oscillochloris sp.
GTCGCGGTGGGCGGCACGGTGGTCGCGGTGGGCGGCACGGTGGTCGCGGTGGGCGGCACGGTGGTCGCGGTGGGCGGCACGGTGGTCGCGGTGGGCGGCACGGTGGTCGCGGTGGGCGGCACAGCGGTCGCGGTGGCGGCCCCGGTGGTCGCGGTGGCAGCTCCGGTGGTCGCGGTGGCGGCCCCAGTGGTCGCGGTGGCAGCACCCGTGGTTGCGGTGGCAGCACCCGTGGTTGCGGTGGCAGCACCCGTGGTTGCGGTAGCAGCTCCACCGGGTGTACTCGTCGAGACAGGCACAACAACCGTAAACGTCGTCGCTGCCGTTGAGGGCGACGGGGGTACTGCTGTTGCCGGTGGGGATGTGGGCACAACGGGGGGAATAGAGGTCGGGCCAGTCGGACCAGAAGTCGGCTTTGTGAGGCCGCTGTTAATACCAACAAAAACTTCAGAGGTCTGCGTGCCGACGCCGCTCAAAATACCAACGACAACAATAACGACGAGCCCAATAAAGAGACCGTACTCGACGAGAGACTGTCCGTGTGGCCTGCGTAGATCTTCGCGACAGCGAGATCGCACCTTCTCCTTGTCATCGATGCACATCTTCTTGCCTCCTGGTTGAGTGTGATCCCCATAAGCGACGGCGGGGTCGTCGTCATGCATCACCGAGATCACTGTGGCCGCGATGAGAAGCTCTTCGCTTCCCTGGTCTGATGCAAATAACCTACAACGTATGCTGCGTTGTCGTACTCCTCACCATAACATAGGCTTTGGCATGAAAACCTTCCCCCATTTTAGTCGAACGTCATTACCTCAGAATAGCACGGGGGAGGCGAAGTCAGGGCTGATGCAAAATCCGCAGATCGCCGGACAGCCCTCACCCCCCTCTCCCTGAGCGGGAGAGGGGGAGTCGGATGCGTCCTGGTGCGGAATCTCCCCTCTCCCCGTGAGGGAGAGGGGCAGGGGGTGAGGGGGCACGGTCGGCATAAATCGGCTTATGTGAAAGGTATTGGCTTTAGCCCCACGGCGGCAGTGTCGGGCGAACTTGACGTGGCCCTAGTTCGGACAACGTCGGCTATCGGATCATCGGGGCAGCCCTAGCTCCTCCATCGCTGCCTCCTCGCGGGCGCGCATTGCGGCGGCGTCATCGGGGCCACGCTCGTGGTCGTAGCCGAGGAGGTGCAGGGTGCCGTGGGCGGCCAGATAGGCCAGTTCGCGGGCTGGGGAGTGGCCGTAGTCGGCGGCCTGGGCCAGCACACGCTCGTAGGAGATAGCGATGTCGCCCAGGTAGCGCGGCCCGTCGATCTGGGTCACAAACCCGCGCTCAGGGCCGTCATTGCCAAAGGAGAGTACGTCGGTGGGCGCATCAACGCCACGGTAATCGCGGTTTAGCGTGTGGATGTGGGCATCATCGGTGATCAGCACACCGACCTCCAGCGGGCTGCGCTGGCCCTCGGCCTGGAGTACCGCCGTGATTGCTCGCTCGGCCAGCGAGAGATCGATCTCGGACGAGACGCGATCCTCCAGACCTTCGGCGAGCGTTACCTCGATGATGTGCATATGACCCCTATAGCGCCACAATCAGGCCGCGTCGGCACTCGTCATCATATCGGCAACCCGGTTCAGCACATCGCGCTCGCGCTCGAAGGAGACGAGGCGCTGCGCCTCGCCGAGCGGGAACCAGCGTGCGTCGTCCACTTCGGCCACTTGAGGGCGCACATTGCCGCTGGCGTAACGGATGAGGAAGAGATCGACATATTTATGGATGCGCGAGGGACCGGCACGAAACCAGTACTCGATTGTCGCCAGGTGCCGGACAATCTCGCCGGTCAGTCCCGTCTCCTCAGCCACCTCACGCAGCGCTGCGGCCTCGGCCGTCTCGCCGCGATTCACATGGCCCTTGGGGAGACCCCAGCGACCGCCGTGGTCGGTGGCGATCAGGACAACCTCCACCCGCGTTTCACGCAGCCGATAGATGACGCCGCCAGCAGAGTACGCAGTGCGGTGGAGGTTCGGTCTGTTGGCGCGTGAGGTCATGAATACTGTTAGGCTTTCTTGGGGTGGATATGCATTGCCTGCTCTCTTTCGACACAGATGCACGTTCGAGGGCATTATAGCATGCAACGGTTCTTGATTACCGTCTTACGAGGGCAGCAGCCAGAGGCTACGGTAGCCAGAGCAGCGGCGAGGCGTAGTCGGTATGTTCGATCAGCCGCTCCTGTGGCGCGCCGTCGCTAGACCAGCGCCAGACTTCGCCCGCGCCCTCGGTTTGGTACACGAGATCCTGGGCGGGGGTGGTATGGCTCCATTCGGCGGGCAGGGCGAGAGCCAGGGATGTACCGTCGGGCGACCAGACCGCTGCCGTAACCCGTGAGGACTGCCAGGCGATGCTACCGACCGTCGGCACCTCGCCGTCGGGAAGGAACATACTGCCCGCAACGCCAAGTCGCACGACAGAGAGTCGCCAAACCTCGTACCCGCTGCCGCCTCGGGCGTCACCGACGTTGTGTTCCAGCACTGCCGCCTGCTCACCGTCGGGACGAAAGCGCACTGGCAGCATCCAGCCGGCCCCGCTGATCAGGGGCTTGCCCTCGCCCTTAAACGCCGCGCCGATCTCGGTGATGTTGATATCGACCAGGGAGCGATAGCCAAGAAATCGCTGGTAGGCCACCTGATCGCCGGAGGGTGCCCACGTCGGCGCATAGACGAGGTAGCCCTGGGCGCGAGCCTCGTTGTTGGCGCTGGCGAAGTTCCAGCCGTTCTCACCCTGGCGGTTCACCAGGCGCACGGCGTTCTGTGCGCTCAGAAAGCGCTGTTCGGCGGATGGACTCGTCGGGGGGGTAGCGAAGGCGATCCGCTTCCCATCGGGGGCGAAGGCCGGATCACAGCCGGAGGCGAGGGTGCGCTCGTGTCCGTCGCCCAATTCGATAACCCGCACCTTCGATACCGCACACCAGCGGCTCCAGTCCTCCCACGTGGCGGCACGCGGATTGTCGCTATCGACCGAGCTATAGGCCAGAGCCGAGCCATCGGGGGCCCAGCTCAGGTCGCCCTCGGCCTGCTCGTTGCGGGTGAGCTGTCGTGCTGCTGAGCCATCACGTCGCGAGACCCAGATCTCACCGGATCGACCGGAGCCGATCACCATTGCGAGGAGCAGCCCATCTGGGGTGGCGGCGAAGGCGTGTACGCCCTTGGCAAGGGTGTGCGTGGTGCGCGTGTGTGTGCCGTAAGCCATCAGGTCGCCCCCGCGCAAGAAGAGGATTTCTGACTCGGTGGCAGGCTGCGCGGTGGCGCTGGGCGGGATGCCTGTGGGAA
>CAIRFY010000130.1 GCA_903877945.1 uncultured Oscillochloris sp.
CCCCCGCGTGCGGGGGGGCTAGGGGGGGTGATCGGCGGGAGCCTTTCTGTGAAGATATTTACAACTGTAGTAATAGCCGATTGCCGATAGTGCTACAGTTATAATGCGTGCCCGGCCCGTGAACGGGCGGGTTCCTGGGTACAAAGGACGAGCCTGTGCGGCCTTCGTCCACGTAGCCGGGGGCTTCAGCCCCCCGGTGGCGGCGACATTCGCAGAGATGTGGGTAAAGATATGCCCCAGGGAGAGGGGGCTGGGGGGTGAGGGCTGAGCGGCGGCAGATTCCTTATTCGAAAAGTATTGGCTTTAGCCTCCCGGATTCAACAACCTGCGTAGGATTGCTATAGTACAGTTTTCTGAACGTTCGTACCGGGTTCCGGTGGCTGGGTTCCGGCAGTCGGCCACCGGAACCCGGATCCCGAATCAACCCATGCTGGATGCATCCACAACCCAGTGCGAACTTCCAGGTGTACTAGAGATCCCAACTAAGCAGCCCCGGCTGGTTGCTCAGCAGCACCCGGTCGGGGCTGTAGCGTACCTGGGTGGCGCTCTCGGCACCGTCGCCGAGGGTGCGCAGCCGGTTGTCGGGGGGCATAGCGGTGATGTGGCCTTCCAGGTCGAAGAAGAGGCGCACGCAGGTGAAGGCGAAGGTGAGATCCTGCGGGCTGGTCAGGGTCAGCTCAACTTCACTGTCGTCGCTGCTGTTCACTTGCCCGCCGACACTGGCAAACGTGTTGCTGAGAGCGGAGGTGTCGATGTTCAATCGCTGGCCTTGCTCTTTGGAGAAGACCACGCTGATCTGGCTGCTGGTTAGGATCGAGTCGATCAGCAGGAGCTCATAGCGCGAGCGACCAAAGAGGATCGCGGCGGCGGGGTTCTGGCGGTCGATGCTGCGCCCGGCCAAGGCCCAGCCCAGGGCACCGATGTCGTAGGCGACGCGGCGCACCGAGGGGAAGGCGAACGAGAGGTAGGCTGCGTCGCCCAGTTTACTGGCCAACTCCGCCGAAGGCAGGCCCAGCCCTTTGAGGAATCCACGTAGGATGTGCAGCCCCAGATCGAGCGTGACCCGCCGCGAGCGGCGTCCGGCGATGTCGGTGAGCTCGGATGTTGCCGGACGCACGCCGAGGGCGCGAGCCTCGCTGAGCAGTGGCAGCAGCGATCCACGGAACGAGCTTTGACCGGCGCGATGGACGATGACCGACAGCGGGCGGATGCGCGAGTCAGGGACGCGCACCATGTTCGCGCTGAATAGATCGTAGATCAGCGCGACGAGGGGGTCAGTTCGACAGAGGTGTAGCAGGCTCATGGTTTAGCTCCACGAAAGCGAAGGAGAAACGGCGGCAGTTCGATCCGGTCGGCCTCGGATGGGCCGGACGATGGCACGTTGAAGGCGGGTGCCCGCTGGATGGCCTGGGCAACGGCGGCTGTGATCGGTCGCTCGGCATAGACGGGCTGCTGGATGACCGGGGCGACGGGGGTCAAGGTCGGTCGCTCGACATAGACAGGCTGCCTGGCCTCGGTTGGGATGCGCTGCGCGGCGGGGGCCAGCGGTACCGCGTTGAAACCGGTAGCTACCAGGGTAGCCTTGACTTTGCCCTTGGGAAATGTGGGGTCGATCATAGCCCCGAAGATGACGTTGGCTTCATGATCGATGCCACGTGAGGCGAGTTCGGCGGCGGCGTTGATCTCCAGAATGCCGAGATCCTCGCCCCCGGTGATGTGCAGCAGCAGGCGGCGGGCACCCTCGATGCGCCCTTCGAGCAGTGGGCACGACATCGCCCGGCGCACGGCCTCGGTGGCGCGGTCGGCACCATCGCCCACGCCAATCCCCAGGAGGGCTGGGCCGGAGTTGTCCATAATCGCACGGATGTCCGCAAAATCGACATTGATCAAGCCGTGCTGAACGATCAGGTCAACCAGACCCTGGATGCCGTAGCGCAGCACAGTGTCGGCCATCCCGAACGCCTGCACCATCGAGGTGGTGCGCGATGATGCCTCGATGATCCGCTCGTTCGGCACGATGATGATCGTGTCGGCGATGGTGCGCAACTGCGCGATCCCCTGATCGGCCACCTTTGCCCGACGCTGGCCCTCGAAGGCGAAGGGCCGGGTCACGATGGACACCGTGAGTATGCCCAGATCGCGGGCGACCTGGGCGACCACGGGCGCGGCGCCGGTGCCGGTGCCGCCGCCCATACCGGCGACGATAAAGACCATGTCGGCACCTACGAGGGCCGCACGCAGTTGGGCCTGGCTCTCTTCTGCGGCCACCTGGCCAACCTGGGGGTTGCCACCTGCGCCCAGGCCACGGGTGCATGTCTCGCCGAGGCAGATCCGGGTGGTGGCACGTGCGCCGCGTAGAGCCTGCGTGTCGGTGTTCATAATGATCAGATCGGCACCCTTGAGCTCGCCGACGATCAGCCGGTCAACCACATTGCCGCCCGCGCCGCCCACGCCGACAACGCGGATATCGATCTGTCGCACTGCGCTCCCGTGCGCAGGTAGCATGGACAAAGGAGTGCGTAGGTCAACATCACTGTGCGCCACCGGGGGAGGGGCATCGGCTGGCAGTTCGCCCGTCTGCAATTTGGGCCGACGTACAGGGCGCTGCGGGGATACGCCGCCTATCCGTGGGCGGCACAGTCTTGCCGTGCTTTCTGACTGGGTTGACAT
Source organism: uncultured Oscillochloris sp. (assembly GCA_903877945.1). GTDB lineage: Bacteria > Chloroflexota > Chloroflexia > Chloroflexales > Chloroflexaceae > Oscillochloris. The sequence goes on from CAIRFY010000130.1 coordinate 2,671, forward strand.
GATGTCACTCCTTAGACTATTTCGAATAAGCCGATCCCGTGCCGACCGTCATCCCTCACGCCCTGGCCCTAAACCTGATACTTTTCGAATAAGGCATGGTTCAAACCGGCTTGACAGTGTGCAGTGACTGTAGCGCCGCCTTCCAGGTGGTCAGGAGTACCACCGCAGGCGGGAAGCCCGCGCTACAAACTGTCACGCTGGAATGGCCATTCCTGAACCTCACGTACGACCAAAACCTCTCTCTACGCTCATGCCAACGGTGTGCCGACGGGATAGAGGGGTTTCGTAAGTACCTGCACACAGTTTGGCGTAAGGCGCAGGTAGACGATCAGGGTACGCACGAGCCACGCGAGAGCGGTTCGTTGCGCCTGCTCGCCGGGCGGCCCTCCCTCGCACGCTAGCACAACGGCGTGTCGCCCAACCTGCTCGGCGACGCTGGTTGGAGCACTATCGTCGCGCAGACGGGTGATTGCGCCAGCCCGATCAATGTAGTAGTGCCATCGGGCGGCGGCCCCCTCGGCGGCGAGATCGGCGGCGGCGGGGCCGGAGACTGGGCAGAGCAGCAGCGTATCAACGGGCGGCTGCCCGTTCGAGCGGTCTGTCGGCGGATCATTGCACAGGTTATGCATGGCCGGGCGGGCATCCTCGGCGCCCAGGAGGTAGCCGGAGGTTGTCGCCAAGCTCAACACGCTCGATAAGGTCGTGTCGCCTACCGGGCGGGCCAGATCGTCCAGTCGCCCAATCGCCGCGCCGTCTGAGGCAGCGCCAAGGGTGCCTGCGAATCCGCTGATGGGCGTCCCGGCGGGCAACGGGCGATCATAGGGCCAGTCGGTCGTCGGCAGGCGGCAGTAGATCACGTCTAGGGCGAAGGGCATCAGCAGGAGCTGCGTGTCGTCCAGATCGATCTGCTCGGCTGGCCCGAGGGGTGCGCCCAAGTGCTGATCGAGGGCGTACCGCACGAGGGACGCACCCTCATCGAACTGGCGACCTGCATGTTCGCGGTAGAGGCTGGTGAGCAGCAGGAGGCGCAGCCTGGCGGCCTGGGCCGCAGAAAGCTCGGGCAAGCGCCGCGTTCCGGCGGCCGCCGCTGCGAGGTCGCTTAGGCGGTAGGTGTTCTTCCAGTTGCTCGCAGGCGAGCAAAGACTGTCCAGGGCGAAGTGCTGACATGCGTAGGTTTGCCCTCCATCCCGCAAGCGCTGGTTGGGGCCGATGGGAACGCCCAGGTCGTTGCTGTGCTGTAGGTAGTACTGGTGAAACGCCCAGTCTGTGTGGAAACCGTTGACCGGGTCGGCTGAACGAAAGAGTAACTCCAGGAAACCGTCGCGCAGTGGCCCGGCGGGGGTCTCGCTCAGACGGCGCACCTGAATGCTGCTATGGGGCGAACTGCTGGGCGCGTCGGCTGGGGCGTAGAGCAGGTCGCGGGCGTAGATCTCGACCAGGAAGGTGCCCAGGCTGCCCATACGCACCGCACGATCCTGATCATCCTGGGCGGCACCGGCGGCGGTGCCCGTGTGCGGACGACCGGTCAGTATCGCGACGGGCATGCCCAGGTGGGCGGACTGAGCGGCGGTGAAGAAGGGCCACCCGGCGGCAAGGGCACCGCCCGCAGCGCGGTAGGCCAGATCGAGGAGTCGGGCGCGCAGTTGCGTAGAGGCTGCGGGCCGACTCGGCACACTGGTAGGCGCGTCGGCGTACACCTCCGCAACAAAGCGCTCCCAAGGAAAACCAGCCGGGTCGGTCTTCCGCTTCGGCGCAATATCCAGGTGGCGCACGAGTTGGCTGTGTGGCACCTTGTAACGGGCGGCCAGTTCACGGCACAGCCAGAGCGCCGCCGCGTACTGCGCCGGGGGGTAGGGGTCGCGCCCGCTATTCAGGTTCTCCAGCTCGATGCCGACCGATACGGCGTTGCAGCCGTCTACCTCGTGACCATCAACGACCCAGCGACTCTGTCCGGCGTGCCAGGCAATATGCGCGTCGTCTACAAGCTGGACGATCCTGCCAGCCTTACTAATATAGTAGTGAACCGACACGGGTCGTTGGTCGTCGCCGCCAACCCGTAGCCAGCCAAGGTCGCCGGGGCTGCTACCGGCGGTCGCGTGCAGAACAATCATCCGCACACGCTCGGGCTTGCCTTGCTCATAGTGGGGGCGGGTCATTTGGACACGTTCGATCTGCATGGTTCCCTCTCAGTCTTAGTTTGTGTTATCGAACAGTTCAACCCCGCTGATGCTGCCACCCTCGGCGATCACCGCCTGGTGGCTGCCGGAGCCGCCGCGTACCCGTAGGGCACTGATCGCCCCCCCGTCACGGGCGACGACGGACTGGCGGGCGCCGGTGGGCTGACTCGGCGGGCTGACCGGACGGCTGGGCACGCTGGCCGGGTGGGCTACCGGCGGGCGTAGGTAGGTCGGGCCACCACTGCGGGCGCGTAGGTAGAGCGCCGGGACGTACCACGAAACCCGGTCGGGTTCCTCAACGTAGAGGGCGCGGCGGGCGAAGGCGACCGCCTCTTCGACGCTGCGGCCCTCGGCGAGAGCCTGGTAGATCACCGCCGCCATGCGGCTTGCGGCGGCGGCGCGCACTGTGAACTGCATACCGAGGACAATGGGTACCCCGGCTGCGCAAAGGGCCGGCGCGATGGCGCTGCGCATGTCGGCGCTCTCACTAAGGGTTCCCTCGATCCCGAGCATCGCGCCCTGGCAGGCGTGAAGCACCACCATCCCGGCGGGGGCGAGCAGTGGGGCCAGGGCCGCCGCCGGTGTCCAGGCCGCCGCACCGTCGTCATCTAGCAAAAGGGCACCCTCACCGCCGCTGTAGCGACCATGACCGTAATAATGGATGATGTCGGGCGGACGCTCGCCCGCGATCATGTCAGCGAGGGTCTTGCGGGTCACGGGACTCAGTTCTTCCATATGCGCCAGGCCGCGCCTGATCAATGGCTCCCACGCGGCGGCGCGGGCCGCACGTTCAATCTGCCGCATCTCGTCGGGAACCCCGGCCCGTGGCGAGACGGCGAGGATGCGCAGCGGGCCGGATGCCTGACGCGGCGGCGGGAGCGCCTGGGCCAGATCAAGCCGACGCACGCAGGCCGCCGTGGCCCCGCGCCCGAGCAACACCGGGGTCGGCCCCTCGTCCCAGAGCAATTCCCACGGCAGCCCGGCCAGATCGGTGGCGTCGGGCGGGAAACAGAGCTCCAGCGAAACAGGCCGACCGACGGCGGCCGCGTGGTCGCGCACGGTGCCGAGGGCTTGGGCACCGGCGGCGTCAGCGGTGAGGGCGCGGTAGAGTCGCCGACCAATGCGCCAGGGTGCGTCGGCGCGCACGCGACCGGTGCCCCACAGCCCGGCCGCGTTCAGAAGTGCCTGCTCGTCGGGGCTAAAACTAAAGCTGCGCACCTGCACCGCATTCCACGCGGTTGGGTAGGCCGGGTCTTGGAGCGCATCGAGGGCGCGCAGGATTAACCCCATGTCGCTGGCCGGGATGGGCGCGGGCAGGCGACTCTCGCGTACCCCGAGGACATCGGACTCCCAGCGGAGCAGTGCCCCGCCACGGACGGGGCGGAAGATCAGGCGCAGGATGATCGGTTCGTTTTGGCTTGTCATTGAAAATATTCCTAACGTTACTCTTTAACCGCTATCCTAACCGCCCGAAATCCAAGATTAGTGCTGCGCTGGCCGGGGTGCCGCCAGGAAGAAGCACCGCAGCGCAGATCCTCGGCCTTGGAGTCAAAGCCACCGCCTTTGATCACGGGAGTCTCGCCGGGACTCACGTCCTCGCATGGCTTCAGCGACTCGGAACTCTCGGCGAGGCTTGCTGTCCACTCCCAGATATTGCCGGAGAGATCCTGTGCGCCGCAGGTGGCCGCGCCACTTGGGAATGCGCCGATGGGCACGGGGGCCGCGATCCCGAAGGCGGCGCGGGCATTGGTGGGCGGCTGGTCGCCCCACGGGTAGCGCCGCCGGTCGGTGTGGCGGGCTGCCCGTTCCCACTCGATGGCCGTGGGCAGTCGCAGGCACTCCTTCGTACTGAGCCAGCCCGCCCGTCGGCCAACCGCGCTACGCCAGGCGCAGTAGGCGCTGGCCTCGTACCACGAAACCCCGACAACCGGCTGGGATAGCCCTCCGTGTTCAGCCGTCCCCCCGTGGGTGGGGCGACTGTTTGGGGAGGGCCAACCGGCCTCGCTCCACCAGCGCCGCTCGTTGTAGCCTCCCGCCGCGACAAAGTCGCCAAACTCGGCGTTCGTCACCGGAAAACGCGCAATCAGGAAGCTTTGTGCCAGTTCAACCCGGCGCAGACTACCGGCGCGGGTGCGGCGTGCGGCACCCTCATCGCCGCACCAGAACGGCCCCGGCGCGATTGGGCACCAGTACGGGGCTACGCCATGCTGGATGCCGATGGCCCCACCGCTGCTTGGGTCGATCCGGCGCGGGTCGCCCAGATGACCAAGGATCGTCCCGGCGGAGATTCTGCCGTCAAGGCTGGCCGTCGGGTCGGCGGTGAGGGCCAGCAGCGCCTGGATCACCGCGTCCCAGGCGCGCTGGGTGGCCCCGTTGTGACCAATATCGCGCAGACACTCGCCCGCCAGGATGATGGCGCGGTCGCGGGGCGCGGGCGCGTCGAGCAGGTGCAGCAGGAGTCGCTGGGCCTCGCGCTGCGGAGCTGCGGTGATGGCGAGGCGGAGGACTTCGTGCCAGCGCGGCAAGCTGCTATAACGGTGGAAAAAGGTGTCGGGATTATCGACGGTGACGGATTCGAGCAGGCCACGCGCCGCCAAGTACTCTTCAAACGTAAGGTGCAGAAATCCGAAGCGGCGGTATCCGCGCTCTTGGAGCAGGCCGGTGTCGCGGCGCATCAGGTCGATAAAGTCCTGGGCCAGACGCCGGGCGCGCCCACGCGGCAGGCCGTCGGTCTGGGCGAGGGTCGCCGCAATCCGCACCTCCAGGTCGTCCTGGTCAACCAGGCCGCCGGGTTGGTCGCCGTGGATCCAGAGGGCCACCGGGCCGAGCAGGTTGACCACAAAACGCTCGTCGAGCCGCTCGTCGCCGAGGTAGAGATCAACCGGGCGACCAGAGAGCGAGCGGGCGCGGTTCCAGGTTTCGGCCAGGGCTTCGACGCAGAGCCGGTACAGGTCAACCCGGCGGTCGGGCAGGCGTGCGCCCTGGTTATGGATGAGCGCCAGAATGGTCAGCAGCAGCGGGGTGCGGGCCAAGGCCGCCACGTTCGCGTCGGCGCAAATGGCAGCGCCCAGCGAACGAGCGTGCTGCTCCACGCGAATAGCCTGCTCGGTTGCCGAGGCGTCACGCACAAGATCGTGGTACAGGTCGCCACTCTCGGGCCAGATCGGTTTGGCCAGAGCCTCGTATGCCTGACTCCAGCGATTGACGAAGACCGCGATCTGCGCATCGCTCAGGGGCTGGATGACCACGCTGACAAAGAGGCGCGGGTCAAGGGGCGTGTCGTCATAGCCGACAATCCGGCTGGTGGCGATAAAGCGATTGCCCTGGGCGTCCCACTCGTGAACGAACGCCTCCAGGCAGCGGATGATCCCGGCCCGATCCTCGCGCACCTCATCGAGTCCGTCGAGCAGCAGCAGAGCGTGACCCATCGCCATAGCGCGGGCGAAGAGCGGCCCGTAGTCGGGCTGGGAGAGGCCGATGTAATACTCGCTCAGGTAGGCCAGTGGCGAGAGATCGCTACCCCCAGGCCGCCCACGTGCGTCGGCGAATGCGGCCACCGGGAAGAAGATCGGCAGCCAGGCCGTCGCGATGTCGAGCCGCTCTTGGGCATCACCACGGGCCAGAGTCGTGATCAGATAGCGCACCAAGGTACTCTTGCCACTGCCGGGGTCGCCGAGTACCACCAGAAATGGCTGCTCACGGACATAGTCGTGGAGGACAAGGGGTGTCCCCAGGGGGCCGGCTGACCCTGTGCGCGCATCGTTGCGTGATCGCGCAAAGATCGGGATATAGATCTGGTCAAGGCTAATCCGGGCAGCCGACTGCATCTGCATGATCCCGCGAAAGTCGAGCGCGCCGAATGACTCGATGACGAAGGCCCGGTAACGCACAAAGAGGGCCGTCAGATCGGCGGCGCGTGGCGCAGGGTAGGTGTAAAGATTACCGTGAACAATCGTCTGCTGAACCTGGGCGATATGCGAGCCACCGGAGGCCACAATTGCTTGGCTGGGGACACCCTTGATCAGACGGTCGAGGATCTGGTCGGCGGGGCGGGCGACCCGGATCCGGTCGAGATACACGCGGTCAGCCGCACTAGGCAGTAGCCCGTGCAGGCGCGATTGGGCGCTGATCGCCTCGGGCAGCAGACGACCGAAGAGCAGACTCAGCGCATGGGCGAGCGTGCGCCACGGTGGGAGATCCTGGCTTGCGGGCCGCAGGATGCGGCGGTAGTGATCGACGAGCGGGGCCAAGTTCGGCTTCCCAGCGAGCAAAAACTCCTCGATCACCAAACCGCGAAATTGTGCAGCGACAGGAGAATCAGCGGCCAGCAGGGCGAGCAGCGCCTCAACTGCGAAGGGATCCAGAACCTCGCGGCGCAGGCAGGCGACGGCATGACTGACCGCACGCTCACATGCAGCCGCAACCGGCTGGCGTTCCAGGTCGCGCAGTCTGGCCAAGCAGGCCAGCGGAGCCTGCTTGGCTACAGTTGCCGCAGCGGACAGCGAGTCCCCTGCGCCGCGCAGCGATGTGATCAATGCGGTAGCGAGCGCACTCACGCCGACCTCCGCTCCCTGGGGCAGAGATCTTCCTGGAGCAGACGGATCAGCAACCCCTCGGAGTCATCGCGGTGGACACTGCTGTGGGAGCGATCCACCAACAGGGCATCACGGAGCCGACGCTTCGCCACAACAGCGCTCTGTGTCCCACTTGGGGCGTCGGTTGTGCGAAGGATTCTGAACGGGTACATCATCAATACCTCCTCCATGCCTGGACACAATTCAGATAGCAGCGTCACCCATTCCAATCGCGGTATCAGGCCAACCGTTGACGGCACCACTCATTTTGGCGACGAGTGTAGTCCAGCGCTCGGGTGCCCAGATCTCAAGGTACGTGTCCATTCCGATGATCACAGCGTGGTCGGTGAGAGCAGCGTAGGAGCAAAGTTGCGGGGGCAGGTGAACAAAACCATCGCCCTCATCGCTCAGCCTGCAAGCGGCACTGAAAAGCAGGCGGCGTAAGCGGCGCTCGGCGGCACCGCTTATGGGTAGGGCACTCACGCGGCCAGCAAGGGCGCGCCACGCATCCCGTGGAAAAACCTGGAGGCACGGCTCAAAACCGCGAGTAACGACAAGTCCATCGGCAAGGAGCGCGTGAAGCGCAGAAGGAAGTCTCAGGCAGCCGGGAGTCTCGATTTCGTGTTTCCAGGTTCCTATGAGCATCATGGCGTACCTCTGCTGGTGTGCTTCTGCGTAGGTCAATTGGCGGTTATTGGGTTGCTATTGGGTTGCTATTGGGTTGTTATTGGTCAGACGTATCTCAGTAAAAGCTACTATAGCACATAGTAAACAGCGTGTCGATACCCTAATGAGCTGGTTCGGGCAATTTTCGTACATAAATCATCGTGTCGTTCCGGGGTTGTTTTGGGGAGAGATTTGTGAAGAAATGTTCACCAAGTCAGGACTTGCGGTGAAACGTACTACGGTGTATAGTTTCTTTTAGCTAGAGAGCGAGAGGACGTAGCCGCAAGAACACCGGGACAGGACACGGAGACAAGGGCTTTCCGGGGACTTCGTCTGAGGAGAGGGCAATCGACCATCCGCACAGGTGTCCATAGCACGACAACAAGGAGCTGCCGAAGGGAACACGACACGCCAATAACGAACCAATAACAACCCCAAATGGCCGAATCGGAACACTTTCTACTAGACAAATACCCAGGAAGTAGCGTATACTACCAGGGTGATGACGCAAGGAACAGATCATGTCAATCAGTCTTTTCAAAGGGGATATCGGTTCGGATCAGGAGCAGATCACGCTACAGATCCCGCTACAGGTTATCGGTCTCTCCGCCGTCTACGCTGCGGTACTCAGCGGCCTAGAGCGTCGGTTTCCGATCAAGCCGGATCACACCTGGGCGGAGGTTGCCGGTGGTGTTGTCATCTCGCTGCTGCCAGTTGCACTGGAGGCACGCCGGAAGACGACTCTGGACTGGCGCACCTACGAGACGGTGATATGGCTGAGTTTCTTTGCTTCGGGTGTCCCGATTATCCTCTGGCAGCTCGGCGAAGCCATGCTTCGGCAGCTTGAGCTGCTTCGCTACACAGGGAGCCGGGAGCGAAGGAGCATAGGTTGTTATGCCGACAATACCACGGCGATGGCCCTTCGAGGTAGAGGAAGAGCGGGAGAGCGCGATTCTGGCGGCGAGCGAGGCGACGCAGAGTCTACTCCTGGCGCAGAGCATCCTCGATAGCGCCCGCACGAAGTTGGGCTTAAATCAGGGGCTTGCCCTTGTGTTACTCGCCGATACGGATCGCTATCTCGCCGACTCGGCAACCCGCACGGAGCGTGTTCGACGTCACTTGGCAATTGCCAGGGGCAAGTCTATTAGTGGTAGGTGGCCTATGGTTGCACTACGACAGCGTGAGGATGCAGAGGGAAGCCTAGAAATGGCGTGTACCCTGCTGGTGAAGGCCGAGCAGAAGCTTGAGCACGCACGTGAACGCATCGCGCAGAACCCGGCACTGGTTGAGGCGATCATCGCTGATGTCTCCACCCTCCAGGCCCGCGCACTAACACAGATGGAGCGATTTGTTCGCCTGCTTACCGAGGCTGGGATTGGCCGCGATTAGCAGGAATACGTGTCGGTTGTAGGCAAGGTCTCAATTTGGCTGTGCCGTCTACGGTGTTCGTAGTGTCCTTTCTACGACCAGATGCTCATCGGCGGGCGGGAAGCCCCCACAACAGTCATGCGGAAACGCCCGATTCTGAATATGTTCAGATCGGGCGTTTCTGCGTGACTGTTGTGCGGAGAGGCGAGGATCCTTAGGAACATGGCAACCATCCTGTTGGCATTGACTTATCGCCTCATCGTCCGACGGTAAAGCATGGTTCAACCCAGCCTGACAGTTCAGCGACGAAACGATGACGCGGTGAGGCGCTCCGTATCGCCTCGTCGCCTCCTCGCCTCCTCGCCGCCTCGCCAAATTGTAAGACAAGGTTCGCAGGTACTTTACAGTTTGTCGCCG
>CAIRFY010000131.1 GCA_903877945.1 uncultured Oscillochloris sp.
CTGAACGGGAGAGGGGCCGGGGGTGAGGGCTGTCTGGTGATTCGTTGAAGGAGGTCAATATGCCATTCCACCATACCGAACCGCTAACCCGGATCATCGGCCTTGTGGCGCTGCTGCTTACCTTGCTTGGTGCGGGCGCAGCGCAAGCCGCTGACCCGGTTGTTCACGCAGTGCTGTTCTACTCACCTAGCTGCCCTCACTGCCACGTGGTGATGGAGCAGGTACTCCCGCCGCTCCAGGCACGCTACGGCAGCCAGTTGCGCATTCTTACGGTTGATGTATCCCAGCCCGATGGGCAAACCCTCTACCAGACGGCGATCACCGCCTTCGCCGTCCCCAAGGATCGGCTTGGCATACCGGCCCTATTCGTCGGCAAGGAGTTGATGGTCGGCAGCGAAGAGATCCCCACCCGGCTCCCCGCGCTGATCGTGGCGACTCTCGCCGCCGGTGGTAATGACTGGCCGCCCATCGCTGGCCTTGAGACCCGGCTGAGCGAGGATGCACTGCCCGTTGCCCCGGCGAGCGCCCTGAGTCCCTTTCTGCGCGACCCACTGGCGAATGGGCTGGCCCTCGCCCTGCTGATTGCGATGGTGATCTCAGTGCTGGCGATTACTGTTACCACCCGTCCGCCCTTCGACCGGAGTATGCCGACGTGGCGCGCACGCACGATCCCCGTCCTGTCCATCGTCGGCGTGGGGGTGGCGAGCTACCTGGCTGTCGTGGAGATGAGTGGTGCGCAGGCGGTGTGTGGGCCGGTGGGCGACTGCAACACGGTGCAGCAGAGTCCCTACGCGCACCTGTTCGGCGTGCTGCCGATTGGCGTGTTGGGCGTTGTGGGCTACATCGCGATCCTGGCGGCCTGGGCACTGCGCCACACTGCGGGCATCGCGGCGAACGCGCTACCGACGCTGGCCTTCCTGGGGACGCTCTTCTCGATCTACCTGACCTTCCTGGAACCCTTTGTGATCGGAGCGACCTGTATGTGGTGCCTCACCTCGGCGGCGCTGATGCTGGCGCTGCTCTGGCTCACCGTACCGAAGCACGCACCCGAGGTGCGACGAGGCAAGAGAGTACTAAAGCACTGAGTCCCCCCGGCGGACGACTGAAACGCTTGGTGTGGGATAGACATAGGACTTACGCAGTTGAAATGCGTTACCGCATCGGGAAGCCATATCCGCTCAACGGGCAGAATCGTGGTTTAAGGCTTTGCAAAGCAGTTCTCAACTTTCAACTGCGTAAGTCCTAAGACAAATGAAAGGTATCGGCTATCATGCACGGTCTACCGCTTTCTGCATCACCCACCCCCTCGCCTGAGGCGACATCGGCAACAGCGGTATAATGCACACACCAGTCTGCTCAACGAGGAGACCTCCATGCTGCTCGATGTCTCATTCGCTGTCGATGCCAACCCGTTGCCGGTAGCCGCAGACGTGGCCCGCGCCGCCGAAGAGATCGGCTTCGCCGCCCTGTGGACGCCCGAGACCGGCCATAATGGATTCCTGCCCCTGGCCCTCGCCGCCGAACACACCAGTCGGATCAGTATCGGTACAGCGGTCGCAATCGCCTTCCCGCGCAGCCCGATGGTCACCGCCCAGATTGCCTGGGATCTGGCGGCCTTTTCAGGAGGCCGCTTCATCCTCGGCCTGGGTACCCAGGTCAAGGCCCACATCGAGCGGCGCTTCAGCTCGCCCTGGGACGCGCCGGTGGGTCGGCTGCGCGACTATATTCTGGCCATGCGTGCGATCTGGCAGAGCTGGCAGACCGGCGACCGGCTGAACTACCGGGGCCAGTTCTACCAGCACACGCTGATGACGCCCTTCTTCAGCCCCGGCCCGATCTCCCACCCCAACGTCCCGATCTATATCGCCGGGGTCAACAGCGGCCTGGCCCAACTCGCCGGTGAGATCTGCGACGGCTTCCATGCCCACCCGCTCAACAGTGCTAAATACACTGCCGAGGTGCTGCGCCCGCAGATCGCTATCGGCGCGACCAAGGCTGGTCGCAGCCCCGCCGACTGCGCCGTGGCCGGCAGTTCCTTCGTCATCACCGGCCCCGATGCCGAGTCCCACGAGCGGGTGCGGACGTTCGTGCGCCAGCAGATCTCGTTCTATGGCTCGACGCCCACCTACCGCGCAGTACTTGAGTGCCACGGCTGGGGCCACGTCGGCGAGCAACTCTCTCATCTGGCGGCCCAGCAGCGCTGGGCCGAGATGCCCGCCCTGGTGACGCCTGAGATGGAGGCGACCTTCGCTGTCGAGGCTGCGCCCGCCGATGTCGGCTACGCCCTGCGCGAGCGCTACGACGGTCTGCTCGACCGGATCGGCCTCTACATGCCCTTCGTACCCGGCCAGATGGACGACTTCTGGCGCAAGCTCGCCGCTGACCTGCGTTAGTGTCCTTTGTCGGAATCGTCCTGCTATTGAGGCTTATCAATGCCCGATTTCAATACCCCCGTCCTCAGCGCCGGGCCAGCGGCCATGCCCGGCCAGATCTGGACAGGCCCGACCGACACGATTGCCTTCGACGCCACGGGCATCCGTGCGCGGCTGGCCGACCTGGTGCGGCCATGCTTTATCGTCCGCACCGGGGGGCAGGTTGGGCTGACGGCGGCGGGTCAGCCCGCCTCCACGCAGGTTCCAGGCAACGTGGAACTGCTGGGCGCGCTGCCGCCCCTGCCGATTGAACACCTCGGCGACCCGGCCTTTCGCGCCGCCCACGGGGTGCGCTACGCCTACGCCGCCGGGGCTATGGCCAACGGGATCTCCTCGGTCGAACTGGTTGTCGCCCTCGGCCAGGCCGGGGTGATCACCTCGTTCGGCGCTGCCGGTCTGGTGCCCGCCCGTGTCGAGGATGCCATTCGGCGCATCCAGGCCGCCCTGCCCACCGGCCCGTATGCCTTCAACCTTATCCACAGCCCCAGCGAGGAGGCTCTGGAGCTACGCGCCGTTGAACTCTATCTGCGTTATGCTGTCCGCACGGTTGAGGCGTCGGCCTACCTGCGCCTGACTCCGCACATCGTCCACTATCGCGCCGCCGGGCTGGGACTCGATTCCAGCGGCGCGATCACGGTTGACAACCGCGTGATCGCCAAGATTTCGCGCCGTGAGGTGGCCGAGCCGTTTATGCGCCCGGCCCCCGACGCGCTGCTCGCGCCGCTGGTGGAGGCCGGACTGATCACGCCGCTCCAGGCCCGCCTAGCCGCCCAGGTGCCTATGGCCGATGACATCACCGTCGAGGCGGACTCCGGCGGCCACACTGATAACCGGCCTCTGGTCTGCCTGCTGCCGTCGATCATCGCCCTGCGCGACGAGATCCAGGCCCAGCACGGCTACTCCCAGGCCGTGCGCGTCGGGGCCGGTGGCGGGATCGGCACGCCTGCGGCGGCCCTGGCCGCCTACATGATGGGCGCGGCCTACGTGGTCACTGGCTCCGTCAACCAGGCGTGCGTCGAGTCGGGGGCATCGCCCCACGCCCGTCGGCTGCTGGCTGAGGCCGGTATGGCTGACGTGATCATGGCTCCGGCTGCCGATATGTTTGAGCTAGGCGTGAAGGTTCAACTCCTCAAGCGCGGCACCTTCTTCCCCATGCGCGCCCAAAAACTCTACGATATGTACCAGAAGTACGCTTCGCTGGAGGAGATCCCACCCGCTGAGCGCGATCAGCTTGAGCGCCAGATCTTCCGCAAGCCGATTGCGGCGATCTGGCAGGAGACCGAGGCGTTTTTCGCTGAGCGTGACCCCGACCAGATCCGCCGGGCGGCGGACAACCCCAAGCGCCGGATGGCCCTGGTTTTCCGCTGGTACCTCGGCCTGTCGTCGCGCTGGACGACCAGCGGCGAGCCAGGACGCGAGATGGACTACCAGATTTGGTGTGGGCCAGCGATGGGCGCCTTCAACGATTGGGCACGCGGTTCGTACCTGGAGGCTCCCGAGTCCCGCCACGCCGCCGATGTGGCCCGTCAGTTGCTCACTGGCGCAGCCTACCTCTACCGCGTCCAGCAGTTGCGGATCTACGGCGTCGGTATCCCGGCGGAGTTGGCCAGCTATAGGCCGGGGTGAGGATGCAAAATGCAAAATGCAAAATGCAAGATGCAAAATTTAGGATGTTAGGATGCAAGATGCAAAATGCAAGATGCAGGATGGCAGAAGTAACGCTGTCATTCTGAGCGAAGCGAAGAATCCCGGCCGGGATTCTTCGCTTCGC
>CAIRFY010000132.1 GCA_903877945.1 uncultured Oscillochloris sp.
CCCCCCGCAAGCGGGGGGGGACAATGCATTGGTTGGTTCCCCCCCGCTTGCGGGGGGGACAATGCATTGGTTGGTTCCCCCCCCGCTTGCGGGGGGGCTAGGGGGGGTAATCCAAACGACAACGGTCGTACTATCGGCTATCGGCTATCGGTTATCGGCTATTTTCACCTCAGCAGCACGCCACCATCAGCGCGGGCGCTGCGCAGATGACCTGATTGCGGCCCGCGTGCTTGGCGGCATACAGCGCCGCGTCGGCCTGTTGGAAGAGCGATTCCGGATCCCCCGCGCCTTCCGCAGGTAGCCCGGTGCTGGCGACCCCGATGCTCACGGTGAGGCGCAGTTCCGTTCCATTGGAGAGGCGCAGCGGACGATTCGTGATTTGCGTCCGCACCCGCTCGGCGATGAGTGCCGCATCATCTAGCGTCGTGTGCGACAGTACCACCAGAAACTCCTCGCCGCCCCAGCGACCTACCCCATCGTGGGGCCGCACGGTTTCTGTGATGATCTGCGCGATATGGCGCAGGGCTTGGTCGCCCGCCACATGCCCGTACCTGTCATTCACCGCTTTGAAGTGATCAATATCCAGCAGGGCGAGGCTCAGCGGGAAGCTGCTCTGATCCGCCCGTACTAACTCAGCCTCGACACGGTCGGTGATTGCGAGCCGGTTGAACAGGCCGGTCAGCGGGTCGTGGTGGGCAAGGAAGGCATAGCGGTCGTGGGCCGCCTGGAGCGCCGCTTCGGCATCCATGCGTTCGGTAACATCCTCGACCAAATAGGCAAAGCGCGGTGCTGATTCCGCTGACCCGGCGATCTGGCTGATCGTCGCCGCCAGCCAGCGCGTCTCATCAGCGGTAGTGTGTGGGTACGTGAAGGCCACCGGGGCACCGCACTGGGCGCAGGCCGCATACTGCGTGCGCCACAGCCGGATGTGGTCAAGCGGCACGCCGACCGCGCTGGCGTGGTAGGGAAAAGGCTGATCGGGCGGCAGATTGAAGAAGCGCAGTGTGGTCACGTTGTCCGAGATATGCAGAATATCGTCGTCTACCAGTTCAACAATGCCCATCAATACGGCAGCACTATCGAAGAAACTGCGCATGGTCGCCTCACTCCTACGCAGAGCCTCTTTGGCCTGCATCTGAGCGGCGTGATCCGCCGCTCGCTCGGAAACCAAGGACGACATCACGTAGGCGCTGGCGATGATCACGGCAAGATAGCGCTGGGCGGCAAGGATAGCGGCGAGCGGGCTGGTGGTAACGGAGACAAATGGCCCCTGGTGGTGGACGACCCCCAGCGTGAGCAGGCTGGCAAAGATCAAGGCGGTCACGGTGGCCCCGTGCATTTGGAAGCGCAGCACCGCCCAGATCAGCAGGGGAAACAGCAGGTAGAAGAGGAACATGTCGGCGCTGCCTATGCGGGCGTTGGACACAAACACGCCACCGCTAACCAGCAGCAGCGATGTCAGCAGTGCCCCGGCCTCAGCGATACGCCAGCGTGCGATCTGGCGCAGCGATAGGCGCGGCGGGCCGAACCAACTAAATACCAGCGGCGTGAACAGCAGTACGCTTATGCCATCGGCCACAAACCAGATCTGCCAGGACTGCCAGAAGGGCGCACCGAAACTCGCCCAGGCCACGCTTGCGCCGAGGAGCGCAGTGAGGGCGTTGCTGGCCAGGGCGGCAATCGCCACCAGACCGACGAGATCGCGCAGGCGGGTCATTGCCAGAGGAGCCGCCGACCAGCGGCGCACGAGCGTGGCGGCGAGGAGCGGGGCGACCATATGCGCCACGGTCAGCGCGAGGCTGACGAGGGGAGAACTGCCCGCCCAGAGTTGGGCCAGCCCGGTGGCTAGGCCCGCGCTCAGCAGCAGCAGGGGCCACTCGGTGGGAGTGGACAGGAGCAGGGTCGCCAGGACGATCCCGCTGACCGGCCAGATGATAGGCACCGCAGCGGGGGGAATTACAAACCAGGCGAGGCCAAGGCAGGCGCTCGCGAAGACGAGCAGCCCCAGCAGCGCTGCGTGGGTGATGCGTGTCTTCATACGGCACCTTGCCGGGTACCGGCGATCTGGCGTAGCGTCGGCACCAGATCGGCGGCGAGGGAGTCTTTGGAGAGGAAGGCGGACGCGCCCGCCTTCATGGCAGCGACCCGGTAGACCGCATCGTCCAGGTGGCCGAGTACCAGGATGGGAACCCCCGGCAGTTCGGCATGGATGGACGTGAGCAACTGCGGGTTCACCAGCCCTTCGGCACCGATCCCGATCAGCACCACGTCCGGTGCCGCCGACGAACACACCGGGATCGGCCACGTCTCACCGGCACCAAGGAGCGTGATGTCGGCGCTGAATGCGTGGTGCAGCACCTGCACCACGATCTTTCGGAAGGCACGGTTGGCATCGAGGAAGTAGATCAAAATAGGAGGCATAACGGCCTCGGCTTACGTCATGGGGCAAGGCCGAGGAGGCGCTGACGTCAGTGTCGTCGCCACGGTCGAACCATGTGAGAGGTTCCCCTCTAGCATAGTCTACGGAACCGGGGTCTGTCCTTCCGGAAATTCGAGCCTCCCACTACGGGTTAGCTACGGGTCAGCTACGGGTTAGCTACGGGTTAGCCACCGGCAACGGCAATTCGGCGATGATCTGCGTCCCCTGCCCCGGCACGGACTCGATGGTCAGCACCCCGCCGATCATCTGCACCCGCTCGTGCATCCCACGCAGCCCGTTCGTTACCCGCGTCGCCAGGGCCGTCTCCGCATCGAAGCCCCGTCCGGCATCAGCCACCCGCAGCATCAAGTGGGTGCCGTCGGCGCGCAGGGAGACCGTGGCGGTCGGGACGCCCGCATGGCGCGCCACATTGGCGAGCGTCTCCTGGATGATCCGATACGCGACCGTCTCTACCGCCGTGGGAAAGCGACCGCTCACCCCCTGGTGGCGCAGTTCGACCTGCACACCCGTGCGGGGGGTGTAGCGATCCAAGTACCAGCCAAGCGCGGGCAACAGACCCAAGTCGTCGAGCAAGGCCGGGCGCAGGTTGAGCGAGACCGTGCGCAGCCGGCCCATCAGCTCATTCATGGTCGCCTGAGCGTAGGCCAATGTGGCAGCAAGCGCCGGGGGCGCGTCCACCGCCGCCCCGGACAGGGTCATTGTGAGGCCGGCGAGTACCTGGCCCACCTCGTCGTGCAGCTCACGGGCGAGGTTCTGCCGCTCCTGCTCGTGAGCATCCACCAGGCGGCGTGCGACCATCTGGAGCTGTTCTGCCGCCGTGCGCAGATCCGCCTCCGTCCGCATGTGTTCGGTGATGTCGTGGGCGACCCCCGCGATCTCCAGTGGGGGACTAGCGGTGGCGGCCACGCGCCAACTGCGCAACTCGCCCCAGATGGTCGTGCCATCCGACTGTCGTCCGCGCAAGATAACTGGCTGCGTAAGGGCGGCCTGCGCAAGCAGCGAGATCACCTCGCCGCTCACGATCTCGGCCTCTTTGTAGGTCGTAATCAGCCGGTGGGTGACCACGACGCGCTGCTCATCGAGGGACAGCGGCATGGCGGTTAGCGTAAACCAACGCTGCTCATGAGGTGAATGGCAGGGATACTCCAACTGAAAGCTGGCCTGTTGCCCTGCGATGACTGCCTGGATGCCATCGAGCGTAGCTTGCGCCTGCGGATCGCCCGCCTGGGCGGATTGGCGACAGACATCAAGGTAGTTGGCCCCCACTCCCGTGTGGCACAGCTCTGGGTCGCCGTTCGCCTGGGCAAAGCGCTGCCACGCCGCGTTCACATACACGATGGTGCCATCGGCGGCGAGCAAGGCGACGTGTTCATCGAGGGCATCGAGGATGCGTGTACTTAGCTTATCGTTGGGCATGGAGATTCTCTTATAGGGCTACAGTTCCCCAGAAGTTCGTACCGGGTTATGAATGCATCCCGCTCGTGCGGATTCGGTGGCCGGGTTCCGGTGGCCGGACGCCGGAACCCGGCCACCGGCCACCGAATCTCCGCGATATAGACGAGTACACAACTCCCTACGAATTTCCAGAACCCTGTACTCTCGTGGGCGTGCCGGGACACGACGCCGTTGTCATTGCCCCAGCACTCCCATTGGCTCACAGAAAAAGACCCGCGTGGAAGCCGCAGGGCTTTAGCCCTAGCGGAGGGAACGCGGGCGCGGCGCAAGGAGGAATCGCACCTCGGATATGCGCGCCGCGAGTCCGGCTACTGGTTGTTATCGCTTGACCATCCCTTCCTGTTAAGATATAATTCTTGATATGAAGCTCATCGCACACGTCAAACTCACCCCCACCGCTGCGCAGGCAGACGCCTTGCTTCGCACACTTGAGGCGGCGAACGCTGCGTGTGACGCGGTAAGCGAGCTTGCGTGGAATACGCGCACGTTCAAGAAGTTTGACCTGCAAAAGCTGTGCTACCTGAGCATTCGTGAAACCTACGGGCTGTCGTCGCAGTTGGCGATCCGGGTGATCGCCAAGGTGGGAGACGCCTACAAGATCGACACAACGACCTTGCGCACCTTCCGGCGACATGGCAGTATTGCCTATGACGACCGGATCTTGTCGTGGGCATTGCCGGGGCGCAAGGTGTCCATTTGGACACTCGACGGGCGGCTGTCTATCCCGTTCCTGACCGGCGAACGGCAACTCGCCTTCCTTGCGTACCAGCACGGCGAGAGTGATCTGGTCTACCGCAAAGGCGAGTGGTACGTGCTTGCTACCTGCGATATTCCCGAACCGACAGAGCAAGAGGTTGACGACGTGCTTGGGGTAGACCTGGGTATCGTCAACCTTGCGACTGATAGTGACGGTGAACCCTACACCGGCAAGGACGTAGAGCGCACGCGGCAGTGGTACGAGGGGCGAAAGAAGGCGCTGCAATCGGTTGGTACGAAGTCGGCCAAGCGTCGATTGCGCCAGTTGTCGGGACGGCAGCGCCGGTATCAAAAAGACGTGAACCACGGGATCAGCAAGAAACTTGTTGCGAAGGCAGAACGCACGAAGCGGGCGATTGGGCTTGAGGAACTGACCCACATTCGCACGCGGGCGAGGGTTAAGGGGCCAACGCAACGGGCACGACACAGCAATTGGGCCTTCGCGCAGCTTCGCGCCTTTATCGCCTACAAGGCGAAGATGGCAGGCGTGAACGTGCGCGTGATCGACCCGGCCTACACGAGCCAAGAGTGCCATGAGTGCGGGCATAGGGCGCGAGCGAACCGGCGTTCGCAGGCTGAATTTTGTTGTGTGAAGTGCGGCCATAGCGCTCCTGCTGACTATAACGCGGCGCTTAATATCCGCGAGCGGGCTGCGGTCATACAGCCTATGGTGTCCATCCCAACGCTTCGGCGTTCGGGTTGAGGCACAAGCCATGGGGCTTTAGCCCCTGCGGTTTATGACTATCAGGATAACCTACGGGGTCGGGAATTGTCTCTCCGGGAATAGAGGCACTAGTGCTACGGGTCAGCTACGGGTTAAGCAACCCACGCTCGCGGGCAAAACGGGCGAGGTCGGCCTGATTGACGAGTCCGAGCTTGCGTAGCAGGTTCGTGCGGTGGGTCTCAGCGGTGCGAGGGCTGATCGCCAGCCGATCACCAATCGCGATGTTGTTCTGACCTTGGGCGGCCAGGATGAATACCTGGCGCTCGCGGGCAGTCAACATCTCGCTCCAGTCCACGTGCTGCTCGGTCGTTGGCTGCTGCATGTAGGCGTTAATCGCACGCTCCGTCAGCGTCAGGCCGAGGTAATGTCCACCCATCAGCGCCACGCGGATAGCGTGTACCAGATCCGTCGCAGCGGTGTCCTTGAGCACGTAGCCCGCCGCCCCGGCCGCCAGCGCCTCACGCACATAGGCGTCTTCGCCATGCATCGAGAAAATGATCACACGAGTTGTGGGGGCCACGGTGCCTACTTGGCGCAGCACATCCAGCCCACTGAGGCCCGGCATCTGGAGATCGACGATGAGTACATCGGGGTGCAGCCGAGCGACCAATGCGAGTCCCGTTGCACCATCGGCGGCCTCGCCGATCACCTGCCAGGCGGGCTCGGTCGCGAGGGCTGCGCGCAGCCCGTCACGTATCATCGGATGATCATCAACCACGATAATCGTTGGCATTAGGGAGTTTCCTCAGATAAGACAAGGTTTCAGGTGCCAGGTTTCAGCTTTACAGTTCGTAGCGCGGGCTTCCCGCCTGCGGTGGTGATCCTGACCGCCTGGAAGGCGGCGCTACGTTCACGCCACACTGTAAAGCTGTTCTGAACCATGTCTAAGGCATGTTTCAATCCAGATTGACAATTCAGCGACGAAACGATGACGCGGTGAGGCGCTCCGTATCGCCTCATCACCTCATCGCCTCGTCGCAAGACTGTAAAGCTGAATGTGCCCATTTTGAAACATGCCTAACCATGCGA
>CAIRFY010000133.1 GCA_903877945.1 uncultured Oscillochloris sp.
TTGTGTGTAAGACATGATTCAGAACAGCTTTACAGTGTGGCGGAGACGCAATGAGGCGAGGATGCGATAGCATCGCCTCGTCGCATCCTCGCCTCATCGCCTCACTGTAAAGCTGAAACCTGGCACGTGAAACCTTGTCTAAGCAAGATGTCCGCGTCTCACGGCCACAGAAAAACGCAGAAGACCACAGAAAAATATATTTCTGTGGTCTTCCGTGTTCTTCTGTAGCACAATCTCGCCCGCATATTAGGCCAGCCGCCGTCTGAGCGCCATAACGGTGAAAGCGGCCAGCAGCAAGGCACCAGCCAGCAGCAGCGGCTGCGTTCCCGCACTCGACTGAGGCAGGCCGCTGTTGGCAACCTTCACCATCGTTACCTGAAGATTGTTCGACGGGGTGCCGGACGTATTCACCGTATGAGGTGCCTCCGTCCGATAAAGAATCTGTCCGGCCACACGAATATTTCCCTGAATAATGTAGCGATTACTCTGGCTAATTTGCTGTGGAATGTAGGGCAGACTAAACGAGAATGGCGACTGTGCCCCGCCCGTATTGAAGACCCGCTCCGTAATCACCTTTGCCGGTGCGCCGGGCTGCGTGACATCGGCCAACTGGATCGTGATTACCGCACTGCTGGGAAGCGTCGCCGTATCACTAAGAAAAATGACTCCGTTCACACTCGTGGTTCCCTGAGCCACGATCCCTGTAGGGAGGGCGAGGATCGCCAGTACGGCGAGAGCGACGAGGGCGTGCATTCGATAGCGGAGCATGGGACTCTCCTTCCGTGCGTTATGTAGTGCTGGCTGCACCTACTGCGTATGGGGGATTCCCCCAGGGCAGACTCGCTCAAACCAGATGATCGTAGTAATACCTGCCGTCGCCAGCGCTCCGGCAACAAAGTACGCCTCGACTAACCGGGCCTGGGTCAGATAGATGCCCACCAGCCCGCAGGCTCCGGCGATCAGATAACAGGTGAGGACTGCCTCGCGTTTGCTGAGGCCCAGGGCGACCATCCGGTGCGAAAGATGATCCTTACCGGCGCTCGTGAAAGGATTGACCCGTCGGCGGATGCGCGAGATAAAGACAAGCGACGTATCGAGAATGGGCAGGGCCAGCACGCAGAGCGGCACCATCCAGGTAACGACCGGCGTGTTGCCAAGGAATCGTAGCTTCACCCCCAGCGCCGCCAGGATGAAACCGATGAACAGGCTCCCCGTGTCGCCCATAAAGATCGTCGCCGGGTTGAGGTTGTAGCGCAGAAACCCAACGCATCCACCGATGAGCGCGGCCGCCATTGCGCCCACCAGCACCTGGCGCGGCTCGTTCATGGCCGCCAGCAGCAGGAAGAAGGCCGACGCGATGGTGGTCACTCCGCCCGAGAGTCCGTCCATGTTGTCGAGCAGGTTGAGAGCGTTGGTAATCCCCACGACCCAGAGGAGGGTGAGCGCCCAGTTGAGCCAGGGCTGCGCGAAGAGTTGCACCTGGGTGCCA
The DNA here is from genome assembly GCA_903877945.1 of uncultured Oscillochloris sp. Lineage (GTDB taxonomy): Bacteria > Chloroflexota > Chloroflexia > Chloroflexales > Chloroflexaceae > Oscillochloris. The sequence continues at coordinate 1,490 of CAIRFY010000133.1, forward strand.
CCCAGCAGGAGGATCACACCGGCCAGGATCTGGCCCGCCATTTTCACCGACGCCCGCAGGCCCCAGCGATCATCGGCCAGACCAAACAACGAGATCAGCGTCGCCCCCATCAGGATGGCGACCAGTTCGCGGATGTAGCGCTGGTCGCCAAGCACGAGCAGGGCCACCACAAAGCTGCCATAGATCGCCGCGCCGCCGAGCAGCGGCACCGGAACGACGTGGACATCGCGGGTGCGCGGGATGGAAACGACCCCGGTACGCAGAGCTGCCCGGCGAGCCAGGGGCGTCACCACAATCGAGAAAGTGAGGGCGACAAACAGGATGAGGGCAATCTGGATCATGGGGCAATACCTTTCACATAGGGAATCTGCCGCCGCAAAGCCCTCATCCCCCAGCCCCCTCTCCCTGAGCGGGAGAGGGGGAGTCGGATGCGTCCTGGTGCGGAATCTTCCCTCTCCCCGTGAGGGAGAGGGGCAGGGGGTGAGGGGGCACGGTCGGCATAAATCGGCTTATGTGAAA
>CAIRFY010000134.1 GCA_903877945.1 uncultured Oscillochloris sp.
ACTCGGTGACTCGGTGACTCGGTGACTCGGTGACTCGGTGACTCGGTGACTCGGTGACTCGGTGAGGGGGTGACTCGGTGACTCGGTGAGGGGGTGACTCGGTGAGGGGGTGACTCGGTGACTCGGTGACTCGGTGACTCGTCCTGTCACCGTGTCACCGTGCCACCCTGTCACCGTGTCATCAGCACCGTGCCACCCTGTCACCGTGTCATCAGCACCGTGCCACCGTGTCACCGTGTCACCCTGCCACTCCGTCACCCTGTCATCTACCAGACTGTCCGTCACCACCGCGTCATACAGCGCCCGCGTCTCAGCCATCGGCGGCACACCCATCTCGGTGTCGAGCAGGTTGCGCAGTTCCTCGTAGCGACGGATAGCCCCCACGCGATCACCCGCCAGATAGTGCAGGCGCATGGCCGCACGCTGGAGATCCTCCTGGAGTGGGTCGAAGGCGAGAGCGCGGGACAGCGCATCGAGGGCGGCGGGATAGTTGCCGCCAGCCTCGTACATGCGGGACAGGCGGGTTAGGCCGCGCACAACCAGCAGGCGCATACGTGAACGCTCGGTGTCCAGCCACTCGTCGAAGGACTCGCTATCGGCCAGACTGAACCCGGCCAGCAGATCGCCCCGGTAGCCGTCCAGCGCCGCCGCCAGAGTCGCCAGGTCAGATGAAGACTGCGCAGCGGCCAGGGCGCGCACGTCAACCTCAACCTCCGCGCCGATAGCCACTTGGTTCTCGCCGCTGATCAGGGCCGGGCCAAGAGCCTTGCGCACCGCGTAGATCGTCGTGCGCAGGAGTTGCTGGGCGGCCAATCGCTCGTGGTCGGGCCAGAGCAAGGCCATAATCTGCTCGCGGCCCACCGAGCCGGGCTGAACCGCCAGGTAATACACCAGCGCCCGCGAGCGTCGCCGGGGCAACTCCACCGGCACATCGTCGCGCAGGATCTTGGGCGGGCCGAGTACGAGGATGGAGAGCATGAGCTACGAGCCGCCTAGGAACCCGCGCACAGCGACGCCGAACATCTCGGGCAGCAGCGCGGTGAGAACCCCGGCCGCCCGCAGCAGTCCAGAGGCCATCGTCGAACCCTCCACAGCGGCGGACCAGACTGGCGAGGGGAAGGCCACCAAACCAATCAGCAGGGCCGTCCCGACGAGGACAGCCTGAACCAGGCCGAGTACCCCGCCGAGTAGGTGGTCGATCCAGCCCAGGAAGAGCAGGCCGGCGAAGATGCGCAGCAGCGAGGCGATCAGGCTGGTAATTGCACTCACGAACAGCAGCACGGCCACAAATCCGACCACTCCGGCGATCTCCGGCTCAGCGATGAACGAACTGAGCCACGAGGCCACAGTGGGGCCGAGACGCCCGGCCAAGGCGATGCCAACGATCAAGCCCACGATTGCCAGCACCTGACGAATCAGCCCCCAGTACACGCCGAGGACGGCAAAGAAACCTGCGCCAACGAGGAGTGTCAGATCAAGGTTGTTCATAATCATCCATCAGACTTCCCGCCCTTCCCACTACGGCGACGGCGGTGGCGCTGTCCGGCCTGATCGTCACTCCCCTGGGCAGGCCGGGGGGGCGCGGCGGGGGTGGCATCGGGCTGAGCAGATCGCGGAGGGCGGGGCGCACGGCGCGGATCGCGCTGCGGCTCACGCGGGGCACGCGGCGCAGCGGGCGAGGGGCTTGGAGCGGCAGCCTTCGGAGTCGGCGCGGCAGGCTTCGAGATGACTGGGGCAGGCTTTATACGGGAAATATCGTTATCATCTTCCAGCGAACTCAGATCCTCTATCTGATCATAGTGATCGATCTCGTCGCGCAGCTTGCGGCGCTCGCCGCGATCACGGTCGTGGTTGCGCGGGCGCGGCTGAGTCGGTGGGGACGCCCCCTCAGAGGTACGGGAGCGAGCGGTCGCTGCCTCCTGAGCGCTCACCACCTCGATGACGGACATGTCATACGTTTCAATCATACCGCTGCTAGAGAGCTGAACAATGAGCTGCTGCTTAAGGACGTGCTGGTTCAGCACCTCACCGGGGCCATCAGGAGTCTGCACCCATGTGCCGCGCCGAGGAAGTTCGCTGCGCATCTCAATGTACTGCTCGTGTTCATAGGAGAGGCAGCAGAGCAGGCGACCACAGACGCCGGAAATTTTGGTCGGATTGAGCGGCAGATCCTGATCCTTGGCCATCTTAATACTGACGCGAGCGTAGTCGGGGAGAAACGAGGAGCAGCAGAGGACGCGCCCGCAGGGGCCGATTCCGCCAAGGAGCTTGGCCTCATCACGCGGGCCGATCTGACGCAGCTCGATCCGGCTCTTAAACGTGCGGGCCAAGTCACGCACCAGGATGCGGAAATCCACGCGCTTATCGGCGGTGAAGTAGAAGGTAAGGCGTGAGCCGTCGAAGCTGTACTCAGCCTTCACCAAGCTCATCGGCAAGCTATGCTCGCGGATCTTCTCTGCGCAACGGGCCAATACTTCGTCGTGACGCCCCTGGAGCAGGCGCTGCCGCTCAAGGTCGGTCGGATCAGCCCGGCGCAGCACCGGCTTCAGCTCGCCGACAATCTCGCTATCGGCGACCTCCTGGCTTGGGTAGGCCACCTTGGCCAGCTCCAAGCCACGCGTCGTATCCACGATCACGTGGTCGCCCTGAACCAGCGTCATATCACGCGGATCAAAATAGTAGGTCTTTCCGCTGTCCTTGAATCGCACACCGACGACAACTGGCATAGGAGTTTCGATAAAACTATGTGGCCCAAGCACGAAGGAGCGCCGCCCCACCGGGGCGTCTCTACTTCGCGCCAAGCACCTTGAAGGCGCTCACCAGATGCTGCTTGCCTTTGAGCTGGAGCTTGCCCATTTCCTGGAGGGTAAAACCCGCCCGCACCATCTGGGCGGTATTGTCGCCAATGAAGACGCTGCCGGGTTCGGCGGCGCTCTCTAGACGCGAAGCGGTGTTGACCGTATCGCCGATGGCGGTATATTCTAGGCGGTGACGGGTGCCGAAGAAGCCGGTGAAGACCGTCCCGGTATTGACGCCAATGCGAATACTGAAGGCTTTACTCGGCTCCCACTTATCGACCAGACGCTTCTGGGCGGACTGCATTTCAAGGGCAGCCGCCACGGCGCGCATGGCGTGCTGGTCGTCGATGGGCTCATCTGGCAGTCGGGGGGCACCGAATATCGCCATGATACCATCTCCAATATATTTGTCCAACGTGCCGTTATAGCGGAAGATCACGTCGGTCATCTCGTGCAGATACTCGTTGAGCAGATCCTGCACCTCACGCGGCGAGAGCCGCTCGGAGAGCGAGGTGAAGCCTTTCACGTCGGCGAAGAGGACAGAAACCACCTGCTCCTGGGCCTCCCAGAGTTTGCCATACTCGGCGACGTAGCGGGCGAGCGCCTTGGCGACGTTAGGCGAGAGGAATCGCTCCAGGTTCTGGCGCAACTGGCCCTGCTGGCGCAGTTCCTCGGTGAGGCGGGCGCGCTCGATGGCCACTGCCGAGATGTTGGCAATGGCCGTGACCAGATCGCGATCACGCTCGGTGAACTTCTCGCGGCCGGGCGAGTCGAGCAAGATCACGCCGATGGTACTGCCCTGGAGCAGCAGCGGTGTGCAGATTGCTGAGCGGATGTTGGCGCTGATGATACTGTCGGAGCCAGCAAAATCGAGGCGGGCGTCCTTGGTGAGTACCGCCTCGCCACCCTCCAGCGCCTTGCGCACGATGCTGCCCGAGATCGCCACGTCGCCGGTTCCAGCAGGAAGCACCACCCGTGGCACGAGCTCCTCGCCCTTGCGCAGCAGCAGAAAGCCACGCTGCGCCGGGACGACCCGCATGATCTCCTCCATCACCAGGTCAAGCAACTCGCGAAAGTCCACCACCTGGTTCAGACGCATACCGATGGTGTAGAACTCCTGGAGGTTGATCGCCTCGGGCGGCAGCTCGTGACCCTTGACCACACGGGCCTCGGATGACAGGGGAAAGTAGCGGTTATCATCGAGGACAACGCTCTGGGCAGCGCGATCTTCAAACTGAAGCTCGAATGGCCCGACTCCGATCACATCGCCATCGTTGAGTTGCTCCTCCTTCACTCGCAGGCGGTTCACCGTCACACCATTACGGCTGTTCAGGTCGGTGAGCCACGCCTGCCGACCACGCAGTTCGATGTGGACGTGCTTGCGCGAGACAATTGCGTGGTTCAGGACGATCTCGTTATCGAGCTGGCGACCAATCGTCAATCCCCGGTCATTGACCGCGAAGGTGCGCTGATCGCCATTGACGGTAACGGAGACACGGGCCATAGCGCCACTCCTTCTACTCTTCGAATAAGCTGATCTCGCACCGGCCTTGCCCCCTCACCCCATGCCCCTAAACCCTCACGGGGAGAGGGGCTGGGGGGTGAGGGCTGCGCGGAGGCAGATCCCTATATTCGAAAAGTATTGGATCTAAATCTTATCTAGCTGAACAAACGCGCATGTACGCAACTTTGATCAAAGCTTCGCAGGCTATGATAGCAGACGCGGGGGGGGGAGGGCAAGCTGGACGAGAACCGATCCAGGGCATGAGCAAAGTCAGCTCCGGCCCCCTCACCCCCTGCCCCTCTCCCTCACGGGGAGAGGGGAGATTCTTCATCAGGATGCGCTCGGCTCCCCCTCTCCCGTTCAGGGAGAGGGGGCTGGGGGGTGAGGGC
>CAIRFY010000135.1 GCA_903877945.1 uncultured Oscillochloris sp.
CATCCCTTAGGCATGTTTCAATCCAGATTGACAATTCAGCGACGAAACGATGACGCGGTGAGGCGCTCCGTATCGCCTCATCGCCTCGGCGCATCATCGCAAGACTGTAAAGCTGAATGTGCCCATTTTGAAACATGCCTTACCGCACGATCACTGGGAGATAGACGTACATCCCGCCGACAACATGTGTCGAAGTTTCTCCCTGTGCCGTTTTAGCCTCGCGGTGGCCTACGTTATCCGTTGCCACACTGTAGAAGCTGTAGGTTGAACCTTCCGTACCAGTGAAAGATGCACTCGTATTCGCCGTGTGAGTCTGCCACAGGCTAAAGGTACCACCATTTACGGAGACGTAAACATCGTAGTAGGCGACTTTGGCTCCGCTGTCGTTGCCCGCCCATGTGACCGTAAAGGTGGCGGGACTCGTGGTGCCTAGGGACTGCGCCCTACTGGCAGGTGGTGTCAGATCCAGGGTGTTCGTCACCCAGTTTGTGACGATGGGCGGATTGACCCCGTAGGTCGGGTCAAAGGTGATGGTGGCCTGATTGGAAATGGCCGTGCCGTCCGCCAACGTGGCCTTGGGTCGGATGCGGAAGCTGACGTAGCCCTCGCCCCGCCCTGTCCCATCGTTGACCGGGAGGAATCCGGCCAGGGGATCTGCGGGCAGATCCTGGGTAATCACATCCCGCGAGGCAACGTACCAGCGCACTAGGCCCGTGACTGGGTCGAGGCTTGCTTCCACCTGCACCGGGTACGGGCTCCCGGCGATGTTGGCAGTAATCCGGTAATTCTGGTGACCGGCGGGCACCGGGACGACCTCCGCCCCGAAGCCGATCCCCGTCAACTCGAAGGTCGTCCAGTCCAGGTTGGTGCTGAGTGTATCGGTGATCAGCAGTTCCTGCACGGGCGCTGTGGCCCCCAGGCTGGGCGCATTCTCAAAGAAGATGGTGTAGTTGAGGGCGTCTCCACCCATCACGAAGCCGTTTGCCCCAAAGCCGAGGGACTGCTTCTCATTCGGATCGACGGAGCCGACAACCCCCACGCCGGTGCTGCCCGAGCCATTTGGCGGCGAGGGGTCGGTCTTGCCTAAACCATCGTTCATACCATCCTTGATCGAGCCATCCGTGTCCTTGACCGTGAAGCGCGGATCGCTGCTGTAGAACTCTGGGTTTTGGAAGGTCGTGCCCCGCCAGTCAGTGATGTTTGCGTTGTCCTGAAACGCGCCCCAGTAGTTTTGGCCCTTGCCGAGGGATTGGTAGAAGGGCTTGCTGAACCAGCCATCCTTAGAGGTCTGATCTTCGCCTGCGGCGGCGATCACATTCCAGCGGCCAGGGGTTGGCTTGGCGTATGCAGTCGTAGATGTCTCTATCCACTTCAGCCAGTTGGTGAAGCCGCCGGAGTGACAGGTATCCATGACGATCACGATGCGCCCGGCCTTGGAGCTGTTGAGCGTCCGGTAGAGCGCACCCCACGTGATGACACCCCCGCGTGTACTCAGGCCGTTCGTGAAGCCGTGGCCGCTGTAGTGGATGAAGATCGTCTCGCCCGCCCCGGCCCGTCCGGCGATCAGGCCGAGCTCGGTCGTGATCTGCTTCGTACTCACCGTGTCGGTGGTAGACGCCATTGAGTCAAAGAGTTCGGTGCGGCGGTAAGGCAGCATCTGGGCCTGGTGATCCAGGTATTCGTTCACATACTTGCGGTCATTGCCGACTTCAGGCAGATCCTCTGTGTCCAACCAGCCTTTGTCGTCGTAGTCCTGTAGGAAGATCCCCAGATAGTGGGTGATACTCGCGCCGGTCGTCTGCGCCAACTGGCTTGCGCCATTGAAGCCAAGACCCGCGACGTTTGCGACCTGAAGCGCCTTGTCTACCTCCCAGAGCAGTGCGCTGCGCAGGCTAACCCCGGTCTCGGTCCAGCCCCGGCTGCTGCGGTTGAACGCCAGGGCGTTGTTGGCCAGCACCGGCAGCATGGTGCCCCACGTGTTGCCCAGGTTCGTCGTGATCTGGCCCCACAGGGCGTTCCAGCGGGTGTCAGTCATCCCCGTTGGCCTGGCCAGCGGGGCGATGTCGGCCCAGTTGATGCCTAGGGTCGTCAGGCTAGGATCGTTGATCGCCACGGCACCAAAGTTCAGATTGATGTGATTGCCCAGGTTGGCGGAGATGTACAGGGGACGGCTCGCGCTGTAGCCTGGGGGCACCGTCAACCCGGCCCCGTCGGCCAGGGCGGTGAAGAAGAAGGCCCGGTTGACCTGGGCCACGCCGCCCGGCTCTAACCTCAAGGTTATATCGCTCGGGATGGCTACGTCTAACAGGTGGACGGGCGCATCCACGGTGCCACGATTGCCCCACTGCAACTCAAAGACGGTCTCACGTCCGGCTCGCAGGTTCGCTGGGCCAACCAGCTTCACCCAGAAGTCCGGGCTACCCCCGGCCAGGATCTCAAAACCGTTGGTCAGTTGCTGCACCACGTTGGTTGGCGAGACGACCTCCACCGTCGCGGTTCCCGCTGCGATGCCGGTCATGTTGAAGGTGGCGTCAATGCGGCTGCGACTAGACTGGAAGAAGCTCAGCGGGGACACGGTGCGGCTGTCGGCCAGGCGCAGACGCACGGTTGATGTCTCGGGGAAGGCGTTGCCGAGGATTGCCAGGGTTACTGATCCGGCATTGCCGCCCTGGGCCGGGCTGACCTGGTCGATCTGGAAGGTCACCGTCTGGGCGCTCAGGCTGAACGCCGCCGGGGCCGCGCTGAGATGGGAGGCATAGGCCAGGATACAGTACAGCGTATCCACGCTGGTGCCCGTCAGGTTGAGGATGGGCGCAGCCCCGGCCTGGGTATCGCTGCGCTGATCGTAGCTCGTTGTCGTGGGCAAACGACCCTGCGCCGCGTAGAGGGCCAGCGTGCTGTTGTTGGCTCCGCCGTCGAGCGTCAGACGAACCTGCACATCCTGGTTCGCCGGAACCAGAATCTGATACCAGAGCGAGGCTCCGGCGGCGTCAAACTGTCCCGTCAGCGGAGTACCATCCACGACCATTGCCGGCAGATCCAGCCGGATTGGCACCGGGGAACGAGTGCTATTGTTTGTGCTGTTGCTCCCCTCGAAGATCGCGCCCTGGACATTGGTGGTGATCTGCCAGTAGTGGTTGCCCGGCAGCGCGGGCGGCACCGTCACCTGGGCGCTGAAAGTGGCCTGTTGACCAGGCCCCAGCACCGTGTCCTGGCCGACCAGTACCTGGCCGACCTCGGTAAACTGGGGCCGACTGTCTGGGTTGTGAACCAGCATCACCTGATCGTGCCAGGGGCCACGGACGGCCACCGTGCCGCTGTTGACCACCGTCCATTGCAGGAGTACCTTGTCTCCGGTGGAGGCGCTCTGCGGCCCGTCAACCTGGCTGACGATTAGATCAACATCAGTAGGCGCGCTTTCTACCAGTTCGTAGGCTCCCATGTCCGCGTAGGCACCGCCACTCGTGGGCGTGCCCGTATTCCCCGTGCGCGGGTCGTCGTAGCGAGGCGCACCCATCGTGTCGGTTTCCGGGGCGACGAGTCCATCCGCCGCATCTACCGCCGGCGAGCCGAAGCGCAGGCGGTAGTTGCCCAGATCACGGTTGCCGTAGCGCGGGTCAGCCGAGATATTCCCGTTGCTGCCCACCGGATCCGTGAAGCCTCGCACCGCCAGCGAGGCGGGACACCACAGGTCTGAGGAGCGAATCGTCGGTGGCGGATCAATATCGCGATCCACACACACCTGGGCGCTGTTGCTGACAATGCTGTTGGTTATGTTCAAGGTACCGCCGTGGGACAGCAAGCCGATGCGGTTGTCATCAAACGTGCTGTTGACCACCGTGACGGTTGCTCCGCTCAGCCAAGCGACGAGCCCCCGGTCGTGGCCGGTGACGACGCAGTTTGAGACATTCAGTACGCCCCCCTGAGCCAGAATACCGTCGAAGAAGCCACGTTCCACCCGGCAGTTGCTCAGGCTGACGTTGCTGCTGCCGCCGGTACGCAGGCTGGCGCTGCTGCTCCAGGTGCCTGTGGATGGTCCGCCGCCATAGCGCAGGATTACGTGGTTCAGCGTTGCCTGACCCTCGATATTCAGATCTCGCCAGTTGCCGGGGGCCGGGGTGGTCATATTCCCATCCTGGTTGGTATCGCCGCCCATGCTGTCATCATTGACCGACGTGAAGACGATAGGCTGGGCCAGAGTTCCCTGGGCATCCAGCGTACCGCCGCCGACTACATTCAGGCGCGTTTGTGCGTCAAATTTGACCACAGTCCCCGGCTGGATGGTGAGGGTCGCACCACTGGGTACGGTCACGTCCCCGGTGATTCGATGCAGGAAGAGCGGGTTCCACGTCTCGTTCCCGACGATTGTGCCGCTGTGGCCTACCTGGATGTAACGAAACTCAACCTGATTAGTTACATTCGCCTGAGCGGTATCTTGAATGATCAGACCTTGCCAGTCGCCGGGAAGGGGGATCGTCGTCTTGCCATCAAGATTGGTATCGCCCCCGGCGCTATCATCCCTGAACGAAGTCAGCAGAATGGGGGATTGAACAGTGGCTGGCGCATCCAGGGTCGCGCCCGACATCAGCGTAAGCCCCGTGCCTGGGACGAACTTCACCGTCACGCCCGGATCTAGGGTCAGGGTACCCGAAACCGGGACGGTGACAGTGGCCTCTACCACGTGCATCGTTCCCGGCCCCCAGCGCTCGTTCCCCGTCAGGGTGCCCGCGTGCCAGGTAACCGCGTTGTTCACCAGAACGTGGCGGGTCGTCTCGTTGAGGATGGCCCCGCCGCTCGTGCGGAATATCGCACGCAGATCGAACCAGCCATCGGCCACGGTGGTCGTGTCCCAGCTCAGGCTGGCATCAATCGGCAGACCACTGCCGAGGACGGTCAGCGTGCCATCGGTCGCTGTGACGTGTACATCCACCGAGGCAGCCTTAACGGTACCCTGGACATGATCTTCACCCAAAGCGGCCCAGGTCAGCACCTCCGTGTTGTGGAACCAAGGCTGGCGTGACCCAGCCCAGGTGTAGATCGGCAACTGGGTGATCCAGGAGTCAATACGAACGCCATCGCTAACCGGATTCCCTTGACCCTGCGGATTGAGGGTTGCATGCGCTGGCCCGCTGGCGTGGCCCCACCAGTTTGTCCGCGCATCCACCTCGGCTGAGCTCTGATTAAGTACGCCGAAGCTGGTGTTGCCTTCGATCAGGTTATTCGTCAGAACGAGATTTGTGGCCTGGTTCAGCACAGTAACGCCGACGCTATTGGCGGTAAAGGTGTTCCGGGTAATCTCATCGTTCCCGGTGCTGTTGGCTACCCGCAGACCGTCGCCCGCCATGTCATGGAAGGTGCTGTTGCTCACGCTGAGTGCGCCGCTGCCGCTCTTGAGCAGGCCCACGAATTCAGAGTACCCGCTGTAGGCCAGCCGAATGTAGTTCAATGTGGCCGCGCCCGCATTCTGCACCTGGACGCCCCGCCACCAGCCCGCCGCCGGGACGGTCGCGGCAGCGTCGTGGTTTGCGTCACCGCCCACGGTGTCATCGCGCCAATCGGTGAAGCTGATCGTCTCCGTCACCGTGCCGCTGGCGTTCAATTGTCCATCCACACTCAGAAGCCGGTACTGTTCAAATTTCACCACCGTGCCAGGCAGGATGTCCAGCCGCCCGGCTGCTCCCACCGTCAC
>CAIRFY010000136.1 GCA_903877945.1 uncultured Oscillochloris sp.
CCATTTTGAAACATGCCTAAGACAAGGTTCAGAACAGCTTTACCGTGTGGCGGAGACGCGATGAGGCGAGGATGCGATAGCATAGCCTCGTCGCATACTCGCCTCATCGCCACACTGTAAAGCTGAAACCTGACACCTGAAACCTTGTCTAAGCCCAATACGCAATACCACAGAAGTGACGCTGTGAGGAATCCTGTCATTCTGAGTGAAGCGAAGAATCCCGGTCGGGATTCTTCGCTTCGCTCAGAATGACAGCGTTACTTCTGCTCTATTGCCCTGGCGTCTTTTGAAGAAATACATGCCCATAACCCACACCACCGGGGCGTAAAATACAGCGACATGGATGGTCTGTATATTCGCGGGGGTAAAGCCTAAACTGACGAAGAAATAGAGCGATATGACCCCGCAAAACCATATCCAATCGTGGAAGGAGACCTGTGGTGTGAGTACCATGATCGCAAAAAGCACTGGCAAGACGCGAGAAACTCCGTTATAGGGGCCGAACATGACGGTCAATGAAATCGCCACAACCAGCATATCCGTAAGCGACACCCGTCGCCGCCAGTAGAGCCACGTACTTCCAAGGGCCAGGGTGCCCACAATCGCCTTGTCGAGGAGCGGATGATAGAATCCTGGTGGCAAGAGCAGATAGATGGAAAACCAAAATGGCGTTGGGGCACTCATCCGTGCGGCTCGGTAGACCCACCCACTGAGGCTATCGGGGAAGAAGGGGACAAGACAAAGGGCTGCGCCTAGCCCGATCCACAGAATAAGCTGGAAGAATTGGCGTTTGAATCCATAGTGTAGATATAGGTACCACACACATGCGGGCAGCCAAAACACCACGAACCCGTTCAGGCTTAGGATACATCCGACACTCAATGCTGCTGCCGTAAGCCAACGTTGGCGAATACAGACGACCAGCGCAAGCGGAATAAGCGCGAAAATGACTTTGTCTTCCCAACTATAGATGAGCCAGTGTAACGAGAAGATCGGATGAAAGACCAGAACGACGAGTGGCACGGCGACAAGAACATCGTTTTGTCCCGTTTTGCTGCGGCCATACAGCACAAGTAACCAGAGTAACACACCACCTGTTACGAACGACCAGACTTGGAATCCAATGCCCATAAGCCGCAGATGCGTACTGCCATACGATAGTGCCGTCATCAGCACATACAACAGATGTTGCGCCCCGGTATAATCGAGATATAGCGGTTGTGTGTATGGCTCGTGCTGAACATCACTATCCGAAGCGACAGGGCGCGCAAATGCGGGCTTTCCGGCGAGAGTTAATGTGGCATTATAGCGATAAATGCTATAGTTAAAGCCTTGCGGTATAAACCAGAAGCTCAGTGCTGCCCACCAGACCACACTGATCGCGAGGATATGGGGAACGCGCAGGCGTCCTGCACGTATGAGCCAGAGGAGAAGACCCAATGCCAGAATCTGAACCCCAAGAAAGAGCGTCGTGAGCGGCGAGCGAAAAAAGGCGACAAACGATTGGATCAGGAGCGACATATGCCTCCACCGGGGGTACAGCTTGAAGGGCAATTCCTCTACGAGCGCCAGAAGGCGTTACGCGACCAACAGCGGTTCCCGCCCGCGCCGCAGATCGTCACAGCGCACCTGCGTTCCCCGGATACTGTCGGGAGCGTGCTTCGTATTGCCGACGCCGCCGGGAGCAGCCGGGTCGTCTTTATCGGCGCTACCGGTGTTGATTATACGCGCATGAAGAAGACCGCCCGCAATTGCGATTCCTTCGTGCCGTGGGATGTGTATCGCCTTGAACAGTTTCTTGACGAACAGGTGTATTTTCGGCCATTGATTGCACTTGAAATAACATCGACATCGCGTTCTCTTTTCTCAACAACGCTGCCTGCCACCTGCACATTTGTGATTGGTAATGAGCGTCACGGTATTCCTGAGGTACTCCTTTCCGCGTGCGATCAGGCGGTTCACATCCCCATGTATGGGACAAATGGCTCGATGAATGTCACGCACGCCCTCGGCATAGCGCTGTTTGAATGGCGACGACAGCAAGCACATATGGTGTAGCGTGACAATTTTGCCGTTAGGCTAGACCCAATACTTTACGAATAAGGAGTCTGTCGCCGCTCAGCCCTCACCCCCCAGCCCCCTCTCCCCGTGAGGGAGAGGGGCAGGGGGTGAGGGGGCAAGATCGGCTAGACCCCTGGCAAACTCAACCAGCCGTCGATTGCGCGGTCAACCTGCGCGGACGCCTCCCAGTGCGGCATGTGGCCGGTCGCAGGGATCTCCAGCAAGGTGACGCAGGGCAGATTATCCGCCAACCAGCGGGCCTGGGTGATCGGCACCACCGGGTCACGTGTGCCAGCGACGACGAGGGCAGGACACGTAATGCGCCGGGCAAGCGGGCGGATATCGTAGCGCTCCAGGGCGCGCAGCAGCACAGCGAAGCTGCGGAGACGTGAGCGGCGGTAAGTCGGGCACCAGACGGCAACGATGTCGGCGGCAACGGGGTTGCGCCGGTAGGCCGCCGCGTCGCCGCTGTAGAACTGGCCGATGCCCCACTGCATATAGCCCGGCAGCAACTGGGTGATCCGGTAGTTCAGCCAGTAGAAGCCATAGGAGCCGGGGATCACGAACAGGCGCTGGTACTGGCCGAGGATGCCGCTCAGCGGCCCCCAGACCACCGGGGCGAGCGCCACGACGCGGGCCACTGTCGCCGGGAGCAGCGCCGCCGCCGCCAGCGCCACCATGCCGCCGGTAGAATGACCAACGATGGTCACGCGCCCGCCGTCGGCGATCTCTGTAATCGCCCGCAGCTCCAGATCGAGCAACTCATCCTGGCTCAGAGAACGGTAACCGGGCGGAGCGACGGCTGGGTAGTGACCGGGCAGGTCAAGGCTGACGCAGCGGCCCAGGTGCGCCATCCGCGCCACCTCACGCGCCCAGATCGTGCGGTTGGCCGAGTAGCCGTTGATGAAGATCAGCGTGTGTTCGCCCTGGCTGTGCTCATCCCAGGTAAGCGTATGACCACGGTGAGTGATGCTCTGCATACGTTCCTCTTATGATAAGGTTTGTCGTCAGGCAGCCCTCACCCCCAGCCCCTCTCCCTCACGGGGAGAGGGGAGTAGATCTCTTCCTCGTGCGGAATGCCCCCCTCTCCTGCTCAGGGAGAGGGGCTGGGGGTGAGGGTCGTGCGAGACTATCACGTAAAATTGGCTACTCTGAAACCTTATCTATTGGGTCAAGTCATAGTATCAGACGTTCAGATCGTCAACGCCTCAGCCTCTTCGTGATGACGAAGTAGAGTCCCGCCCCCAGCGCTGCCGCCACCGCCAGCCAGAGCAGCAGGGGCAGCAGTTCGGCCCGCCAGACGTAGGCGTGGCCCACCGCCAGGGCCGGTAGTTGCGGTGTGCTCAGAGTGCGGGCGAACTCTAGCAGGCCCCACAGGGCCGCCGAGGCGAGGGCGGAGATCGTCACCCTCCGCCAAAGATCAGCGTCGTGCCAGATGCCGGGCAGAGCCGCGCCGAGTAGCAGCAGCAGCAGCAGCGCCTCCAGGTTGTTCGCCACGCTGAACGCGAGCGCCAGGGTGTTGATGTCGCCGCCCACGCCCAGCAGCCAGGCTCCCAGGCTCAGGTTCAGGATCACCTGGAGCATCCCCACGATCACCGGCGTCCAGGTGCGCTGGAGGGCGTAGAAGGTGCGGATAAGGATCTCGGAGGCGGCGAAGGCGGGCAGAGCCGCCGCGTAGCCGGTCAGAGCCAGGGTGGTGTAGCTCAGCGAGAGCGCGTTAAACTCACCGCGCTCAAAGAGCGCCCGTGCCACCGGGAAACCCAGGGCCAGCAGCCCCGCCATCGCCGGCAGGGTCAGCCAGAGGATAGTGCCGAGGGTGCGGCGCACATCGGCGGCCAGTTCGTCACGGCGACCCTCAGCGACCAGGCGGGCCAGGCGCGGGAAGGCCACCTGGCTCAGGCTCAGCGAGAAGATGCCGTAGGGCAGGAGCATGAGTTGGTAAGCATAGATCAGCCCGGCCACCTTCGCGTCGCCATCAGTCAGGCGTGCGGCCAGGGCTGAGGTCGCCACCACACTGATATGCGCGGCGGCTTGACCAAGCACACGCGGCCCCATCTGGCGGGCCACTTGGCCCAGTTCGGCCATATGCCGACCCAGGCCAAGCCGCAGGCGGGCGCCCATCGACAGCAGCGCGGGCAGTTGCACCAGCACGTACAGCATAGCCCCAAGCACCACGCCCCAGGCCATGCCCCAGATCCCCAACCAGGGCGCGCCGAGTGCCCCGGCGATGATCCCCAGGTTGTAGATCGAGGGTGCCAGAGCTGGCATGGTGAAGCGGTCACGGGCGTTCAGCGCGGCCATAGCCAGCCCACCCACGCCGAGCAGCAGCGGCGAGAGCAGGAAGAGCCGGGCCAATTGCACGATCAGGTCAAGGGTGGCTGGCTCGAAGCCCTTGCCACCGTAGACGGCGTGTACCAGCCAGGGTGCCGCCGCAAAGATCGCCGCGCTGGCCAACGACAGCGCCAGCAACGCCCAGGTCAGCACCGCACCGGCCAGGTGCCAGGCCCGTTCCTCACCGTCACGCTCCCAGACCTGGATGAAGACCGGGATAAAACTGCTGCCCAGCGCCCCGCCGATGATCACCAAATAGAGCAGATCGACGATCTGAAATGCCGTGCGGTAGGCCGTCATCTGCGGCGATGTGCCAAAGTAGTAAGCGGCGATCATATCGCGCAGCACACCCGTGGCCCGGCTCAGCACAAAGCCGCCCATCACGATCAGGCTATTCCCCAGAGTGCCGGATCGAGCGCGGCGCATCAGTGATGCAAGTTGCACGTAGGGCGTCCTTATGCTATACTTTCCCGCTAGTGGCTTGCATCAGCGAGCAAACGGGAGGGGCGAAGGTGGCATCCGCCGCCCGACACCCCTCCCAACCTTATGAACCTATTGGCATCTGATCATATCGGAGGAACCGAGCCTTGGCAAACACGAAGTCGGCGAAGAAGCGCATTGGCACCAACGCCCGCAAGCACGCCCGCAACCAGATGTACCGCTCTCAGGTGAAGACGGCCGTGAAGAAGGCTGAGCTGTCGATCTTCAGCGGTAAGCCCGACGAGGCCGCCATCCGCGCTGCCATCAGCACCCTCGACAAGGCTGCGGTGAAGGGTATCATCCACAAGAATAACGCGGCCCGCCGCAAGTCGCGCCTCGTCAAGAAGCTGGGCGGCAACGCCACCGTCGCGGTGTAGGCTGCCACCGGTAACAAAAAGAGAGATGGCAGAGAGTACGCTCTCTGCCATCTCTCTTTTTGTTACCGGCACGCCTCAGCCACAAACAGCTCCAGGGCCACATCGGGCTGGATGCGCCCGGTCTTGGTGGCGAGATCCAGATCCAGCAGCCGGTCGTGCAGCCGCTCCAGGTCGCCCGTCCCAAAGCTGCGCACCTGCTCCAGCGCCTTGCGCACGACAAATGGGCGCTGACCTAGCTCAGTGGCGATGTCGTCGGGACGGCGGCGCTGCGCGCTCAGTTCGCGCACGCCGAGCAAGACGCGCACCTGTCGGGCGAGCATAAACATAATGTAGGTCGGGGCCTGGCCATCATCGAGCAGTCGGCGGGCGCCGCGCAGGGCATCGCCCAGCCGCCGCGTACTCAGGTCGTCGATAAAGCTGAACAGGTTTTGCTCCTGCCCGTCCTGCACTAGCAGATCTACCTCGGTTGGGGTGATCCGACCGCCCCGGCCCACGTAGCTCGCCAGCTTCGCCAGTTCGTTCACCAGCGCCCGGCTGTCACCGCCCACAAACTCGATCAGCCGCTGTGACGCGGCCGACTCCAGGCGTACCCCCAGCGCCTTGGCCCGCTCGGCCACCCAGCGCGTCAACTCAGAGCCTTGGAGCGGGATGAACTCCTCGACCGTGGCCGACTTCTTCAGGTAGGTGAACAGGATGCTGCGCCGGTCAACCTCATCGCTCTCAACAAAGACCAGGTCGCAAGCGGGTGGCACCTGGCCCAGGTAGGCCCGCAGATCCTCGCGATCCTTCCCGGCCTTGGTGTGCTTCAGCGCGTCGGAGACGATCACCAGGCGTTTATCGGACAAAAAGGGCATCGCCTCGCAGGCCATCGCCAGGGCGTCGATCTTCAGCTTACGCCCCTCCAGCGTGGCCACATTCAGGTCGGCCAGGTCGGGGGGAAAGTCGGCGCGCATGCGGGCCAGAGCCTGGCTGCGCTGATACTCGTCGGGGCCGTGGAAGAGGTAGATCATAGGAATGCAAAATGCGAAATGCAAAATGCGAAATACGAAGTGCGAAGTGCAGAATGCGAAATGGCAATACCGCAGAAGTAACGCTGTGAGACGTCCTGTCATTCTGAGCGACGACATGGTTTCAGAATGCTCAATTTTACATAACAGTTTCGCACGACCCTCACCCCCTGCCCCTCTCCCTCACGGGGAGAGGGGAGATTCCGCACCAGGAAGCGTCCGACTCCCCCTCTCCCGTTCAGGGAGAGGGGGCTGGGGGGTGAGGGCTGTGCGAGACTGTCAAGCTGCAATCTAAAATCCGCAATGAACGCTAGTGCGCCTCGGCGTCGAGAGTCTGGAGTACGGCCAGGCCGAAGCGGGCGGCGCGCTCCAGAGCCTCGGGCTGGATGTTGCCGATGGCGTCGGTATCGCGGTGCCAGTTGGCGGGCCAGCCGTCCACATCAAGGCCCACCAGGCAGATCCCACGGTAGCCACGCCGACGTAGGGCCGCAACCTCGTCGAGCATCATGAGCTTCGTCCCAAATACGCCGAAGCGCCGGTTCGCGTGCGCCGTGCGCTCCACCAAGGCCACCGAATCATCGTCTGGCGCGTAGTCACTCAGATGGGAGAATCCGCTGTGATGTGTGACGTAGGCGAGGTTGCCCCGGCCAACCATCTCGAAGTTGAGGAACCCGGCGCGGCGCAGTTGCTGTTCGCCATACTCGTCGAGCAGCGCGTGGGTGCCCACCAAGCCGACCTCCTCGGCACCGGTGAAGACCAGCCAGACTTCGGTGTGCTGGAGGGGTTGGGCTTGCAGGGCAGCGCCGATCCCCAGCAGACAGGCGACGGCGCTCGCGTTATCATTGGCTCCATCGACAAAATTCCCACCCTCGTCGGCCACAATGGCCCCGAGCCCAGCGATCTGCCCGGCGGTGATCACGTTGCTAAGCCAGTTCCCGCCGGTCACCTGAGCGACGGCCCCAGCGGCCTGGAGGCCGATCATGGCTGTGGCTGCGGTGGCCAGGGACGCCTTGCGGGTGGAGCTAAAGGATTCCCGGTGGCGGTTCGTGTCGGTGTGGGCAAGCAGAACCATCGTGTTGTAGTAGCGGCCGGTGGGAGGGATGCGGACGATCAGATTTGCCGAGGTACGCTGCGTACCGACACGGTCGAGGGGCTGGCGCAGCCCGCTGGCCGCACGCCAGGTCAGGTAAGCCCCTGCAGCACCAAGGATCGCACCAGCAACCCTGCCGAGCCGCCCCAAGCGACCCAGCAGCATCCCGGTGATCGAGAGTGCGAAGGGCGTGCCCAGCGCATAGCCCCAACTGTCGGAGGTCTGGAATGATTGCGCCTTCACCTCGGTGAACCCGATCTCATGCAGGGCGTTGCGGATGTAGGTGCGGGCGCGGGCCTCGGTATCGTGGCCGGCCGGACGTGGACCAATGTTATAGGCGAGGGCAGAGACGTGTTGCAGCAGCGCCTCGCCATCCAGCGGGTCGATCGCAGACAAGGTGTGCTCACGGGCATTGATCATAGCGGCCTCCTCAAAAAATGGGCGCGGGGGAGACTGTACGAGCCTCTTCACGACTAGTTCTGATAGCTATAGTATTGATCAAATTCAGGGGGGGTCAAGTGGAGGCCATGTTTGCACGAGATACGGTTTCAGATTTTAGATTTTAGGTTTTTGATTGAGCGCATAGAGACGCAAAATAGTGCCTCTCTCCTAATGACTCTGCCCGACCCGTGAACACAACGAAACGACGGTAGGTTTCCTACCGTCGTGGTCGTCGCTTGTCCAGGAGTGGCGCTGCCCCGCTGGCCTTTCGGCAAGCGGCGCGGGGGAGGATTGGAGAGTTTAGAGGAAAAAAGGGGAATAAGTGCGGAGTGGTTATCCGGGGCTTATTCGCAAGCCGTTTCCTTTGGGGCCGCGCCTTTCTGTTAGTAGTAGCATACGTCATTGGTGGCAGAGACTTCAATAGTCCCTTTCTCCCCCGTCCTAGTGACCCATCTGGCAGCACCAGTACTAGGATGCGGGATGACCACCAACGCTACACATAGAGATAACGTCTACAGGTCGTATTTTGTTGCACGGGCATGCTCACGAGATTCCGTGCAGTTCTTGTCTTGCCGATTCGAAGACGAGAGGGTATAGTAGGGGTGGATTGGCGGTGAGACCATTCCTCGGGTGGCACGCTGGGATGAAGCGGGGGTTTCTTGCGTGCGTTCGGGTACGTAGAAAGTAGCAGTCTTATGACCCTTAATGAAGCTATCGCCGAGCTTTCCCGGAAGATCAGCGCCGCCAGTTCCGGTAGCGTCGTGCGCGTCACGCGCTTGTCCGGCGAAGAGGCAACGATCCGCGCCTATGCGCCTACATCCGATGAGGGTGCGATTAAAGAGGCAACTCACGAACTGACGTTCCAACTGCTCACCGGCGAGGGGCTCGATGTGCAGGTACTTGTCTACGATATTGTGACATCGCTTCCGCCGGATGCGTAACTCCAGCTTTGCGAGACACAGTACAGCGACGGACGATGACCAAC
>CAIRFY010000137.1 GCA_903877945.1 uncultured Oscillochloris sp.
GGCAGGGGGTGAGGGCCGGAGGGTGACTTTGCACCAGCTCTGCTAGCATTATACTCCCCCAGGCTAGACGTGTCAGCTACGGTGGTATAATACCTCGTTAGAGTAGCGACCTACGTTTTCGGAACGTATCCGAATCTTGAGTAGCTCTGCGGCGTGAGCCGCCACCATAACAAGAAACGAGACGGTATTTTATGCTGACATTTGCCGAACTTGGGCTCAGCGAGCCGATCCTTAAGGTGCTTGCTGATCTCGGTTACGACGAGCCGACCCCCGTGCAAGAGCAGGCCATCCCGGTGATGCTTTCGACCAGCGATGTGATTGCTCAGGCCCAGACTGGCACGGGTAAGACGGCTGCCTTTGCCCTGCCCATCGTTCAGCGTCTGCGTGACGATCAGGTGCCCCAGGCGCTGATCCTTGCGCCAACCCGCGAACTGGCCATGCAGGTGGCCGAGGCGATCTATAAGTATGGGAAAGGCCGACGGGTCAGCGTGGCCCCGGTCTACGGTGGCCAGCCGATCTACCGCCAGTTGCGCGCCCTGGAGAAGGGCGTGCAGGTGGTGGTCGGCACCCCTGGCCGGATTATGGATCACATGCGCCGTGGCACCCTCGCCCTCGATCAGATCAGCACCGTGGTGCTCGATGAGGCCGATGAGATGCTCGATATGGGTTTTGCGGAGGACATCGAGTTCATTCTCCAGCAGACCCCGCAGACGCGCCAGACGGCTCTCTTCTCGGCTACGATGCCCGAGGCGGTGCTTGGTCTGGCCCAGCGCTATACCAAGAATGCGAAGCGGATCAGCATTGTCTCTGAGCAGCACGTCGCGCCGCTGACGCGCCAGACGTACTATGAGGTGATGCCGCGTGAGAAGCTCGATGCCCTCTGCCGCATCCTCGATGTGGAGACACCGACCTCGGCGATTATCTTCTGCCGCACGCGCAGCGAGGCCGACAACCTCGGCGAGAGCCTCCAGGGTCGCGGCTATCTCTCCGATGTACTCCACGGTGATCTGAGCCAGATTCAGCGCGACCGGGTGATGAAGCGGTTCCGCGAGGGTGCGGCTGAGCTGCTGGTCGCTACCGATGTCGCCGCCCGTGGGCTGGACATCCCCGATGTGACTCATGTGATCAACTACGATGTGCCGAACGACCCTGATGCCTACATCCATCGGATTGGGCGCACCGGGCGGGCTGGGCGTAAGGGTCTGGCGATCACATTGATCACCCCACGCGAGCGGCGCATGCTCCAGATCATCGAGCGTTCTGGTCGTGCGCGCATTCAGCGCGAGAAGCTGCCGACCCTGGCCGATGTGGCCTCGCGTCGCCGCGAGGCGTTCCGCGATGCGCTGCGCGAGGTGCTTGAGCAGGGCGACCTCGATCCTTACCTGCTCATGGTTGAGGAGATGGCGGAGGAACACGATGCGGTTGATCTCGCCGCTGCCGCCTTTAAGCTGCTGCTGAATGAAGTTGATCACGACGAGACGATCAACAGTGTGGCGGGTGATGCCGTGGGGGCCGAGCCCGGTATGGTGCGACTCTTCCTTGATGTCGGTCGCTTCGACCGCGTCCGCCCGGCTGATATTGTTGGCGCTATTGCCAATGAGGTGGGTCTGCCCGGCAAGAGCATCGGCAGTATCGACATCTACGACCGCTTCTCCTTTGTTGAGGTGCCCAACGAGCATTCTCAGAAGGTGCTGCATATCTTGGGCGGTACCTCGCTGCGTGGCAAGCAGGTGCGTGTGTCGATTGCCAAGCCTAAGCGGTAACTCGTTACGCACTACCGCAGAAGTAACGCTGTGAGACCTGTCACGCAGAGCGAAGCGTCCCAGCC
>CAIRFY010000138.1 GCA_903877945.1 uncultured Oscillochloris sp.
ACAAAAATTTACAGTTAGACAAGGTTCGCAGGTACTTTACAGTTTGTCGCCGATCAGCCCTCCCCCCCCAGCCCCCTCTCCCTGAGCGGGAGAGGGGGAGTCGGATGCGTCCTGGTGCGGAATCTCCCCTCTCCCCGTGAGGGAGAGGGGCAGGGGGTGAGGGCTGATCGGCAACGGATTCCTTATGTGAAAAGTAATAGCCTTAGGAGGGGAACACTGTGACATGTCTAGGTGCCGGCGGGCGGATCGAGGTCATCTGCGGGTGTATGTATAGCGGCAAGACCGAGGAACTGATCCGGCGGATGCGCCAGGTGCAGATCGCTCGCCAGTCCTACCGCATCTTCACGCCGCGACTCGACACACGCTACAGCAGTAGCCACGTCGCCAGCCACAGTGGTGCGCGGTTAGAGGCGGTGCCGGTGAGTTCGATCAGGGAGGTGATCGTCGGCAGCGAGGATATTCAGGTGATCGCCATTGATGAGTTGCACTTCCTAGAGGACAGTCCCGAGGTGATCGTCGCGGCCTGTCAGACTCTGGCCGACAACGGCAGGCGCGTGCTTGTCGCTGGGCTCGACCAGAACTACCGGGCCGCCCCCTTCCCGGCAATGTCGCACCTGATGGCCCTCGCCGAACAGGTGGACAAGCTTTACGCCATCTGCGTGCGCTGTGGAGCCTACGCCACGCGCTCGCAGCGCCTGATCAATGGGCTCCCGGCACCCGCTGACGCGCCGACGATTGTGGTCGGCGGCCTCGATCTCTACGAGGCCCGCTGCCGCAGTTGTTACGAGTCGGCCCGCTAAATGCAGCAAGAGGCAGGAGATAGGTATCCTGCCTCCTGCCTGTGAGCAGGTTTTCAGAGAGGGTAAAACTCTCTCTGGTGTTTCCTAGCTCATGCCCATCTTTCGCTTCAGCTCAGCCAGCTCCGAGTCAACTTCCTGATCCTTCTCCAGATTGCGGAACTTGTTCTCCAGCGACCCCTGCTCAAGCTTGGCCATTGCGTCGGCTTTAGCGAGGCGGTCGTCAACCTTCTCCTCAAGCGCGTCCAGTTTATCGATCGCGCTCGCCCCGCCGCCCATGCTTGCCGTCGCCCGCTGAATGGCCTCCTGGGTGGCGGCGCGGTTCTTCTTGGCGATGATCAGCTCCTTCTTCGCCTTCACCTCCGCGATCCGCGTCTCCAGGTTGACCAGGGCGTCCTGGAGCGCGGTCACCTGCTGCTCCTGGGCCGTCTCCTGCTGCTGGTACTGCTCGGTCAACTTCTGGGCCTGTACCTTACGGGCGAGTGCCGCTTTGGCCAGAACCTCGTCGCCAGCACGCAGGGCCGCCTCAGCCTTCGATTGCCACTGGTCGGTTTCGCGCTGGCTTGAGATCCGGCGCTGCTCAAGCTTCGTCTCATCCGCCATCGCGGCGGCGACGCTCGTTCGCGCCTCGTAGAGTTCGTTTGTAAGCTGGCGCAGGTACTCGTTTGCCATCTTCTCTGGATCCTCGGCCTTGTCGAGCATCGAGTTGACATTGGCGCTGATAAGATCCGTGATCCGGTTCAGGATAGACATGGTCGATTCCTCCTTAAAACGCGAGTTTGTCGCATCTGACGGCAGGGCACAGAGATGGGAACAGGCGACCAGCGTACCGACGTTTATTCTAGCACGCGCTATGCTGTTCCACAATACAAGTACGCCTTATGTGACAATAAGGTTGCGCCCTGAAGACACAGTCTGGTTGTAGTGACTAATTGAAACATTTATTCTATTGCGTCGCAATAGAGGGCTGTGCTATCATAGTTCAGCGTTACACGGTATTGTGCACGTCCTCGTGTATCGTGGTTCGGCGCATAAACGTGCATCGTGTCAACAGGCTATCGTCAGCAGATGATCCGCAGTGCATAGCGGCTTGTGTAGATTATCCATTATGGACAAACACGACGACACTTCACGCGAGCCTGTTGAAAAGATCATTGAGCTACGTCTCCCGAGCAAGCTTGGCTACGAGCGTGTGGCGATGGATACCGCGTCATCGCTTGCCCGGCGCATGGGCTTCCATGACGACCGGGTCGAGTCGTTGAAGACGGCGGTTAGCGAGGCGGTGACGAATGCCATTGAACACGGCAATCAGCAGGATTCGGCGATGAAGGTTGTTGTGCTGCTGACGGCCCGTGACGATGAACTGATTATTAGCGTCGCTGACCAAGGGCGCAAAATACTTGATCAAGATGACACCACCAGTAGCCCACACATCGCCGATGTCCTTGAAAAGTTCGATAAGGGCGGTTGGGGGATCTGGCTGATCCGCGAACTGATGGACGAGGTGGAGTTTACTACTGCACCCAGCGGCGGCAACCAGGTACGTATGGTGATTCATCTCGAACAATGACATATCCTACGAACCCCATAACGAGTATGGAGCTTATCCTGCCAAATGAGCTCGGTTACGAGCTGATCGCACGTGATGCTGTCGCCGCCTTTGCGTGGCGTCTTGGCGTGCCCATCGATCGGATCGATGATCTGAAGACGGCGCTTTGCGAGGCGTGCATTAATGCGATTGAGCATGGCAACTCGCTCAAGCCGGATCTGCATGTCGAGATCTTGTGCCGTGTTGAGGATGAGTGCCTGGTTATTGAGGTATGCGATGAAGGAGTGCGTCCCTTTGCGCCCAAGGCCGAGCCGCTCAGCATTGTTGAGAAGCTGGCGGGCATGGGTTCGTTGCGCGGGATGGGGCTCATGCTGATCAGTCAACTCTGCGATGAGTCGGGCTTTGTGTCTCGCGATGATGTGGGGAACTGCTTTCGCCTTGCCTTTCAACGTCATCGTGCCGCAAGCCTTGGGTGTTCATCGAACCCCGGCTCGCATGTGTCCGTATAGATCCACCATGATAGTGCCGGTCTGCTGGCCGAGCAGGTCGTCCGTTAAGGATATGGTGCGGTCGTCGCCCTGACGGCTGTTGATGAGCTTGGAGGAGCGCATGATGCTAGAAGATGAGCTTACGGTGAGCACCCGTGATCGCGAGGGTGTGGCAATCGTCGATCTCGTGGGCGATGTCACCACATTTGCTGAGGAGAAGATCAATAGTGCGTACCGTGAGGTGACAAATAAGGGTACCCGGTTTGTGCTGCTGAATTTTCGCCAGAACGACTATATTAATAGCGCGGGCATCGCTATTCTGATCGGGATTGTGACGGAGGTAAACCGCAATGGCCAGAAGCTGGCGGTGAGCGGCCTCTCTCAGCACTTCCAAAAAATCTTCCGCATGGTGGGGTTGGCGCAGTATGCCGAGATCTATCAGAATGAGGACGAGGCGATCAGCGGCTTTAAGCGCAATACTTTACGAGTAAGCTGATCTCGCACCGGCCTTGCCCCCTCACCCCCAGCCCCTCTCCCTCACGGGGAGAGGGGAGATTCCGCAACAGGATGCGTCCGACTCCCCCTCTCCCGCTCAGGGAGAGGGGGCTGGGGGGTGAGGGCGGAGCGGCGGCAAATCCCTTATTCGAAAAGTATTGGCTTTAAGCGCCTGCATGCGGCCTAGTCTTCTCTCCCCATACGTTTCCTAGATGTGAAGCACGACGCAAGGGCGTCGTGCTTTATTGGTGATCGTGTTGGTGCGCGAGGGCCGCTGCAAGCTCTTCGAGCGATACGACGGCGTTGCCTAGCCGACGCACGACGAGGGCTGATGCGGTATTGGCGATCTGGGCGGCAGCGACCGGATCCAGACCGGCGGCCAGCCCGAGGGTGGTGACGGCGATGAAGGTGTCTCCGGCACCAATGGTGTCGTAGACTTCGCTCACGTGGACAGCCGGCAGGTGCCGGTAGCCCAGACCCTGGCCGATGATCGAGAGCCCCTGTGGCCCACGGGTGACGATGACGAGGCGTGCGCTCAGCGTGTCGCGGAGTTTAGCCAGGCCGTCTACAAAATCCTCCTCGCGCTCCAGGCGTGTCCCGAGCGCCGCCGCTGCTTCCTGGTTGTTGCAGCGGAAGAGGTCGGCACTGTGGTAGGCGTGCGAGTTGCCCTGGGCGTCTACGGTGAAGAGAACCCCGTGGGCGCGGCAGAGGTCGCGGGACGCGCCGATCACGGCGGGGGTCATCAGGCCAAGCTGGTAGTCTGAGCAGATCACGGCGGCGACGGTGGGGATCTGCTCACGCAGGGCGGCGATAACGCGATCTTCCTCGACCGCAGAGAGGGCCGTGCGCTCCAGCCGATCCAGGCGAGCAACCTGCTGGGGCAGGCGGGGCGACTCCTCGGCGAGGATGCGGGTCTTGAGTGTGGTGGGGCGACTCGGCGAGACGACCAGCCCGCGTGCGTCGATCCCGGCGTGACAGAGCAGATCGCGGAGTTGCTGGCCCTCGGGGTCGCTGCCGACGATGCTAACCTGGGCGGCCATACTCCCGAGGGCGACGATATTACGGGCCGGGTTGGCGGCCCCGCCGAGGATGATCTCACGGCGGATGAGTTCGAGAACAGGCACGGGAGCCTCGCGAGAGAGGCGGGTGGCTCGGCCAAAGAGATACTCGTCGAGTGAGACATCGCCCACGACAAGGATGCGCCTACCGGCGAGGCGGGGAACGAGGTCGGCGAGTGAATTCATTAGTGTTGGGGGCGCAGCAGCGCGGCGCTGCTGCGCCCTTACGGGGGAGGACTACGCGAGTGCGGCGGCGAAGCGACGCATCCCCTCGATAATCTGCTCCTCAGCGGTGGCGTAGGAGAAGCGGATGTAGCCCGGTGCCCCGAATGCCTCGCCCGAGACAGCGGCGATGTGGGCCTCGTCGAGCAGGTAGTTGGTCAGGTCGTCACTGGTGGCACAAACCTTGCCGCCGCGCAGGGGCCGGTTGAGCAGGCCGGTGACGTTGGGGAAGACGTAGAACGCGCCGTCGGGCACGCTGCACGTGACGCCGGGGATCCCAGCCATCAGATCAAGGATGATGTCGCGTCGTTTATGGAACTGGGCGGCCATCTCAACCACAGTAGCCTCGATCTCGGGGCTGGACGTATAGGCGGCCAGGGCAGCGTACTGCGAGATCGAGGCGGTATGGGTACTCGTGTGGCTCTGAATGTCCTTGATCGCGTTGATGATCGGCTGCGGGCCTGCCACGTAGCCCACACGCCAGCCAGTCATGGCGTAGGCTTTGGCGACGCCGTTGACAATCAGGGTACGGTTGGCCATCTCGGGGGCAACCTTGAGCCAGCGGGCGTACTCAACATAGCTGATCGCGTCGTAGATCTCATCGGCGATCACAATCGCCTCGCTGTCGCGGAGGACATCGGCGAGGGCGCGCAGCTCGGCGGCGCTGTAGACGGCGCCGGTGGGGTTGCTGGGCGAGTTGAGGACGATGACGCGGGTGCGCGGGCTTAGGCTGGCGGCGAGTTGCTCAGGGGTAAGCTTAAAGCCGGTGGCCTCAGTGGTCATCGGGGTGACGGGGATAGCCCCGGCGAGCTTGGCCTGCTCGACGTAACTCACCCAGTAGGGCGCGGGGATAATCGCCTCATCGCCCTCGTCGCAGAGTGCCTGGAAGGCCAGGTAGAGCGCCTCCTTGGCCCCGGCGGTGGTGGTAACCTGGCCGATCCCGTAGGTCACTCCGCTATCAATGCTGGCGCGCTGGGCGACCGCCTTACGCAGCTCGGCGGTGCCGCCGGCCGGAGTATAGTGGGTATAGTTCTTGTTAATCGCGTCGATCCCAGCGGCCTTGATCGGCGCGGGCGTATCAAAGTCGGGCTCGCCGACGCTGAAGGAGATGACATTGATCCCGGCGGCGCGCATCTGGGCGACGCGCCCGGTCATCGCGGCAGTGGCCGACGCCTCTAGTTGGGCAAGGCGTCGGGCGAAGCGGTACTCGATCTGGGCGGACATTAATAGTACTCCTTGGTCATTCTCGGTGCTGGGGCGGGCTGGAAGGCTCTCACCCTCGGCTCCTCTCCCGCTGCGACGGTTGTGTGCAGGCGCAGGAATTATATACCATGGCGCTGACAGGTGGCGGGACTGCGCAGGATTGTTGGTTGCCAGCCGGAGGGCCAGCGACGTTGCAATAGCCCTGCCGGTTCTGTCAGGGCATGTGCAAAGTCACCCTCCGGCCCTCACCCCCTGCCCCTCTCCCTCACGGGGAGAGGGGGCTGGGGGGTGAGGGCTGCGCGGCAATCACACGACTTTGCACATGCCCTGCCGGTTCTGTCCCTATTTGACACAACGCACATGCCCGTGCTATAATCGCGGACATTCGTGGTGCTTGTAGCTCAATGGTTAGAGCGCCTGACTGTGACTCAGGAGGTTGTGGGTTCGAGACCCATCAGGCACCCCACTACAAAGAGCCAGACATCGTTAGCGATGTCTGGCTCTTGTCGTATGAGGCTCTGTCCTCAGTGGGGAATCATACCCGTGATCGTGGCTGAGTTTACTCTATCCTGCAGAGGATTTCCCTATGCCTGACCTGCTCCAAGACACTGACCACGCCATCGATGATCTCCTGCGCGACCTCGACGCCGCCCGCGCCACGAGCTACCCGCTGGTTCTCAGTGTGTACCGCCTGGCCGCGCCAAGCGAAGCGCCCCACACTACCCTCGATGCGCTGGCCGTCGTAGAGGGCTACAAGGGTTTGGGCGGAAACTGGGTGGAGGTGCCCAGGCGTATTGCGGCCAAGATCGTCGCCCAGTTGATCGCGAGCGATCTGGCCTATCCGACCGATGTGGTCAAGCCAGCGGCGGCTGAGGAGTTGGCCGGACGCTTCCTCGCGCTCTTTCAAGCGGGGGCGCGCTACTTCACCAATGGCGCATGCAGCGGGCCGTTTGCTGTCTACGACATCGCCGGGGAAGAGGTGCTGGGCTGGCGCTCGATCAGTGCCGCGCCCTTTGATAATGGGGTGATCGGCCTTGCCGCCGACCGCGTGGGTATGCTCTGGGCTGAAGACGCGCCCTAGTTTTGTTGTTAGGGATGGTTCAATCTAGCTTGACAGTTCAGCGATGAAACGATGACGCGGTGAGGCGTTCCGTATCGCCTCATCGCCTCATCGCCTCATCGCAAGACTGTAAAGCTGAATGTACCCATTTTGAAACATGCCTTAATCAAGGTTTCAGGTGCCAGGTTCAGGTTTACAGTTCGTAGCGCGGGCTTCCAGCCTGCGGTGGTGTTCCTGACCGCCTGGAAGGCGGCGCTACGTTCACGCCAAACTGTAAAGCTGGTCTGAACCATGTCTTACTTTTTGGCGGCTTCGCCGCCAAAGAGTAACAATAAAGATCTTCTGGGTGGTGGCTCTACTGCCGCCTCCTGCGCTGTAGCCCGGTCTCAATGGCGCGCAGGTGCAGCAGCACGTTCGGATAGAGCAGGTTAAGCCGCTGGATCGCCGGTGCCGGTATCTCCCAGATCTCCGAGGCGGCGCTCGCGTGGGCCGATGCGCTGCGCGGGAAGCCGTAGAGCGCCGAACGCCCGCCAAAAAACTGCCCCGGATTGCGCAATGTATCGATCAGTCCGCCGCTCCCGTCACTGAATGTGATCGCGCCTTGCACCAGCAGGTAACCCTCGTAGCCAGGGTCGCCGTAGCTGAACAGCGGCTCCCCGGCGGTCATCTGGCGCGGCAAAAAGTCCAGGGCCAGGTCGAGCCGACTGGCCCACGGCATGTCGCGCAGCACGGGCAGCGTGCCGAGCCACTCGGCCCGTGCGAAGGCGGCGGCGAGGCCCAGCCGCTCGGCCACATCCTGAAACATCTCTGGGGCGAAGCTGATCAACTGCACATGGCCGCGTGCGGTCATCGTACTCGTGCGTAGGTCGCCCAGGATCGCCCCGCGCTCGCCGATGCTGCTGCCGCGCCCGACGACGCGCACCTGCGCCCCGCCCACCCAGATGTCCACCAGGCCCGAGTGGACGATGTAGGCCCGACCGTCGGAGGCGTCGCCCTCGTGCATGATCGTCTGGCCGTCCGTCCAGTCCAGCACATCGGCCTGCGTCGCCAGGCGAAGCCGCTTCGCCACCGACAGGCGAGCGAAGAGCGGACACGCCGCAATCGTTCTGACAATCTCAGCGTGGTCATCATCGGGCAGCAGCTTGCCTAGTGCGACCACGTGGCCGCTGTCGGCGAACTCGATCTGTCCGGCGAGATCATCGCTCTCGGCCGGTAGCAGGTGCTTGCTGGTGTGAGCCAGCACCAGGCGCTGGCTCTTTGCGGTGAGGGCTTGGAGCAGCCGGGGGGTGATCGTGCTATGGATCGAGCCGCCGCCCACATCCTGCACCAGTACGCTGGCCCCCTCTGCGAACTGCACAAGCTGGTTGCGCCGGGCGGCAGAGAGTACCCCCTGTGCCTCCAGTTCACCGAACCAATCCTCGTCGTAGCGCATATCGCCCGAGTAGCAGATCCCGTTCACTCGCACGGCAATCGTCGGGATCGAGTGGATCGCGTAGATCGCCTCGAAGCGGCGGCCATCGAGATCCACCGGTGTGCCGGGGTTCAGCGGGTAGAAGTCGAAGAGAGCCGCAGCCTCATCCTCGGGCAGTGCCAGCATCGCGCCGAGCAGGCGCAACAGGCTCGTGTACACAATGTCCGAGGTGAGCAGGCGCACACGATGACTGCCCATCAAGATCAGCTCGGGCAGACCGGCCACATGATCCTCGTGGAGGTGCGAGAGTACCACCTCTGAGATATGATGCGAGGCCATGCCCAGGTTTCCCAGGCGCACGAGCACATAGGCCGCTGCATCAAAGAGCGTCGCGTGGGTTTGCACGCTGGTACCAAGATAGGCCAGGAAACAGGTCGTGATCCCCGCCGGGTCGAAGCCGTCGCTCCCGCCGATAAACTGGAGCGTCAGCTCCTGACGCTGGAGCGGGCGGGGCGGGGCGACTGTCAGCGGCATCGCCACCTGGGAGATCCGGGTATGTATCCGCGCTACCACGTCGCCGCCCTCGTAGAAGACAAACTCCTCACCTTCCAGCGCAATCTGCGTGGCCCCCAGATCTCCGCCGCCCGTCTCCAGGCTGACAATATCAACCATGTCATCCACGCGGGGCGAGTGGCCGAGGGGCGGGTAGTAGGATACGGCGGCGCATTCGCGGCGTACCCAGCCATACGGCCCGTAGTCCGCGTCATCCTCTGGCCCGTTAATCGTCTCCAGGAGAATCAGCCGCAGGCGGTGAGCTTGATCTTCCGTGACGGTGATCAGCCGAGCGCGGCGGTTCTTCACAAAAAAATTGGAGTAAATAAGAAACTCAACACTGGCGTAGTTAATCCCACGGCGCACAAACCCGCTCGATCCTAGCTCCTGGCCGGTAAGCATGTCCGGCGGAAGCAGCACATTGGCCGGTGGGGTCAGGCCCGCAACCAACACGTACTTCAGCGCCTCTGGCGGGCTGTTTACCAGCACATCGCCGGCCTTCGCCTCTACCAGATAAATACTATTCGGCAGCGCATGCACGTGTACGTGCTTTGCTACAGCCATCAGCGCAGGAGAGTCACGCATCGACGGGCGTCCTTTCAAGGGCCACCAGGCAAGCCAACAGAAGTGGGATACGGAGGATATAGAAAGACCTGCCCCCTCGTGAAGTACATGAGTAAACGTATGGGGCAACATCCTTCGCGTAGCGCATTGTCGCACACTCGCGGGGTATGCATGCATGGTACATCAGATCTACCCGCCCAAGGTTCTGCTATAATGGGGCACTATTCAGACCACGCAGGAGGCACACTGCTATGTCCGGCCATTCGAAATGGCACAGCATCCGGCGCTCGAAGGGCGTCACCGACCAGCGCCGTGGCCAGCTTTTTACCAAGCTCGCCCGCGATATTACCATCGCGGCCCGTGAAGGTGGCAGCGCCGACCCCGACCAGAACTTCCGGCTGCGCCTCGCCGTCGATAAGGCCCGCGCCAGCAACATGCCCAACGAGAACATCCAGCGTGCGGCTGATCGCGGGGTGGGCAAGGGCGGCGAGGCGGCTCTTGAGGAGATCTACTACGAGGGCTACGGCCCCGGCGGCGTCGCGCTGATTATCGCGACTGCCACCGATAATCGCAACCGCACCAGTTCCGATGTGCGCTCGGCGATCAATAAGGCCGGTGGCAACCCTGGCGAACCCGGCTCGGTGGGCTGGATGTTTGAAACCAAGGGTCTGATTACAATTGACCTTACCGGCACCAAGCTCGACCCCGACGAGGTGCAACTCCAGGTGATCGACGCCGGTGCCGATGATGTCGATGTCTCCGATCTGGTGCTTGAGGTCTACTGCGAATGGACGAGCCTCAACAGTGTGCGCCAGGCCATCATTGAGCAGAAGTTGCCGATCACCGGTGCCGAGAAGACGATGCGCCCCAAAACCCTGGTGCAGCCCGATGAGAAAGACGCGCTCTCGATCCTGCGTCTGATCGAAAAACTGGAAGACCTCGACGATGTTCAGAAGGTCTACTCGAATCTGGATATCACCGACGAGGTCGCGGCAAAGTTTGAGTAATGCACAATGCACAATGCACAATTGGCGTGCCAATTGTGCATTGTGCATTGTGCATTGTGAATTCTGCATGAAAACCATCGGCATCGACCCAGGCACCGCACGGATGGGCTGGGGCGTGGTAGATGAACAGGGCAGCCAAATCAGCGTGGTGGAGTACGGCGTGCTGACCACGCCCGCCGGTATGCCCCAGGCCGAGCGCCTGCGCCTCCTCTACGACGGACTCAGCGAGATCCTTGGCCGACATAAGCCCGCCTACGCCGCCATCGAAGAACTCTTCTTCGGCAAGAACGTCAACACGGCGATCACCGTCGGCCAGGCTCGCGGCGTCGCCCTCCTCGCCCTCCAGATCTCCGGCGCTGCTATCCACGAGTACAAGCCTGTCGCGGTCAAGCAGGCTCTCACCGGCTACGGCGGTGCCGACAAACGCCAGATGCAAGAGATGGTGCGGATCACCCTTGGTCTCCCCACCGTCCCTCATCCCGACGATGCTGCCGATGCACTCGCCATCGCCATCTGCCACGCCTACACCGGGCCGACCTTACGCCGGATCGCAGGACAATAATGCACAATGCACAATGCACAATTGGCCGACCAATTGTGCATCGTGCATTGTGCATTGTGCATTGATTATGTCATCACGCCGCCGACCGGGTGCGCCCTGCGATTTCGAGGAGGCGCGGCCCGGCCTGTTCATCGTCCATAACCCGGCCATCGGCCCGTCCCTACGCGGCGAGGGCACCCGCGAGGGTGACCGCTTCACCCTCACGTCCTGGCGCGGCGAGGGTCTGGTTGCCCGCCTGCGCGCCCGTAGCTTTACGGTGCTCACGTTAGCCGACCAAGCCGCCGCCCTGCCCGGCCTGCCCGCCATCGCTCCGCCCGGCACATGGCTGGATCGTCCCCTGGCCGCCAACGAGCGCATCAGTTACTTCGCCGCCGATCCCTTCGGCTGGATCCCGGCCCCCGAAGCGGAGCCGGGCGTGGTCAGCCTGCGCGAAGGCTGGGTGCTACGCCGCCGCCGCTCACGCGGCTCATTTAGCTACTACCAACTGCGCGGCGGCGACTTTGTCCTGCATGGCGAGGACGAAGCCTTGCGCATGGGTTACGCCCAGGCCACTCTCGCCGGTGCCTCACAGATCACGGCAGTGCCCGCCGATGGTGGATTTCTGCTGCCCGACCTGCCCCTGCCCGCCGCCCACCAGCGCATCCTTGGGCGCATCGCCGAACATACAGATCAGGGCTGGTTCGTGTCGTCCCCCGGTATCCCCGCCGCGACCGCCATCCTGGCCCGCCTGGGCCTCTTGTTGAGTGCAGATTAATCAATTGCAGAGTGCAGATTGCCAGAGCCAGACACGCCCAATCCGTAATCTGCAATCTGCAATCTACAATCTGCAATCGAGCTACCGGCCCTCTTTCTTCTTCAGTTCGGCGATCAGGCTCTGCACCCCGAGGTATGCCGGGCGCGGGCTCCAGTCCGGGTTCAGGATGGCAAACGATGCCTGCTCGTGCTGCGGTTCGCCGCGCTCGCCCCAGAGTACCGCAAAGTTGATGTTCCAGAGAAACATATTACTCACCCACGGGTACTGCTCGTAGGTGCGCGTGATCGCCCCGGTGATGTATGCGGCCTGCTGATCAAGGCTCACCTGGTTGCCAAACTCGTAGCCGGGGGTGTTGTTCGGCGTGGCCCAGCCGTACTCGGTGATCCACATCTTCTTGTCGGCCATGCCGTACTGCTCCATCCACGCACGCACGTTCTCAACGTGGCGAAAGTAGAAGGTGGAGTCGTCGGTCCAGCCCTGCGCCTTGCTCGGGTTATCTGGCCAGAGTGTGTCGGGTGAGTTGGCCGAGCCACCGGGGTGGACCGCCTGCACGTCGAAGTAGTTGCGCACCTCGCCATTGTTGTAGGTGTACATCGCCTGGTAGAACGCCTGATCCGAGAGCGCCAGGGCCGGGTCGGTGACACCGCTGGAAGATGACGCCGCCGCCAACACGATTGCGTTGGGACTCACCGCCTTGATCCGCGTGTAGGCGACCTTGAGAACTTCGACGTAGTGCCCAACATCCGCTGGCACAATCTTCCCGCCGTTCTCGTGGGCCAGGTTCGGCTCGTTCCAGATCTCGTACGCCTGGATCTTGTCGCCGTAGCGATTGGCCATCAGTTCCACAAAGTTCCCTAGGGTCGCTGGGTCGTCGGGCAGACCGTTAGTGGCGTTATAGGCGGTTGGCGACTGAACGATGTTCACCAGCAGCTTGCGCCCGTAGGCGTTCACTGTGTTGACGATCATATCGAGTTCTTCCCAACCGTAGATCCCCGCTACCGGATCCTGAATGTCTTTCCAGACCACCTGCTGGCGCACCCAGTCGAAGCCGGCATTTTGCACCAGTTGGAGCACCCGGTCACGGTCAGTGTAGTAGAGGTGACCGACAATGCCGAACTCCAGCGAAGGCGGCGTGGCCGGCGCGGCGGTGGGAGCCTCGGTCGCCGCCGCGAGGGTGGGTACGTCCGTGGGAGCCACCGTGGCCGCTACCGTGGGCACCGCCGTTTGGGCGGGGACAGACGTGCTGGGAGTGGCAACCACTGCCGCCGTCGGCACACTCGCCGAAGGTGCGCTCGGCGGATTAGCCCCACACGCCGCGATCAGCGGTACAAGCAAAAAAAGCAGCATGAGGCTGCTCCACAAACGAGAAGTTCGGTTCATGAACTGCGCTCCATACCATAATGATCCTCTTGGTAATGGACGGCTGTGCCGCCCATTACCAAGAGAAATGTTGAATGCTAGTCCTTCGCCATCGCCTGGATCGCGAACCAGGCCGGGCGCGGGCTCCAGTCGCCGTTCAGCACACCGAACGACGCCTGCTCGTGCAGCGGTTCGCCCGTGGCGCTGGCGGATACCGCAAAGTTCAGGTTCCAGACGAACATCGCCCCCACCCACGGGGCGTAGTCGTGGCGACCGCGCTGGAAGGCGCGGATGATCCAGTCGGACTGGGTCTGGAACGAGATGCTGTTGCCGTACTCGTAGCCGGGGGTGTTATTCTGCGTCGCCCAGCCGAACTCGGTAATCCAGATCTGCTTGTCGGCCATGCCGTTCTTCACCAGCGTGTCGCGAATATCCTCGACGCGCCGGAAGTAGAACTCGCGGCTATTCTGCCAGTTCGGGCCGGGGCCGGGATTGTCTGGCCACAACTGGTCAGGCGAGTTGTACTGGCCACCTGGGTGGACGCCAATCGCATCCACGTGGGTGCGGAACTTCGGGTTTGAGGCCATTGAGGCCATGTACGAGGTGTCGCTCTGCGCGATGTCGGTGCGGTTCGTCTCGGTCGAGGTGGGTGCGCCGCTGACCACAATCGCGTTGGGGTCGTTCGCCTTAATCGCCTCGTAGACGGTGGCGAGCATATCAACAAAGTAGTCGGCACCGGCCACGCTCCCGCCGATCCCGCCTGCGGTGGCGCAGTCGCCGCCATTCTCACAGGCCCGGTTCTCCTCGTTCCAGATCTCGTAAGCCTGGACGCGGCCCTTGTAGCGCGCCGCCATCTGGCCGGTGAAACTGGCGAAGTCGCTAAAATTCGAGCGACGGGGCATGCCCGGCCCGCCCGCCCAGTCTGGGGCGGCCACGACGCTGAGCAGCAGGCTGATCCCGTTCTTGCTGGCATCACTGACAATATTGTCCAGTTCGCCCCAGTAGATCGTCCCTGAAATGTCGTGCAGGTCACGCCAGCGCACCTGCTGGCGCAGCCACATCACCTGGGCATTCTTCGAAACCTGCATCACCCGGTTGCGATCCTGCCACGCGGTACCCTGGCTGTAGAGGTTGGCGTTGAAGCCATAGACAAACTGGCGTGGCATGGCGTTATCCGCCGCACGGAAACTGAAGGCATTATCGTTCGCGTGGAAGCGGTCGCGATACTCGTTACCGAGCAGGCCCAGCAGGATGCGGTACTGCGGGTTTGACTCATTGGGGTGCCACTCCATGCGCTGGCGCTCGAAGTACTGCACCCAGTAGGTCTGCCCGTCAGCCGCGTTCACTTCCTGAAACTGCTCAGAGAGCGGCAGGCCGAACACGCTCAGGGCACCATTGTTTTGCCAGTAGTCGCGGAAGGGAGCCGGGCCGTTGCGCAGCGTGTGGCCGGTGGACGCATCGTAGGTGCCGTCGCCGGGATCTCCCACCTTCTGGAAGCCCGACTCGCTGCGGCCCTGAGCCAGGCGGCTGCCCATCAGACGCCCGAGTACATAGTACTTGTTGTCCTGCTGGCCGAAGTTCTCAGGGTGCTCCTCAAGTACCGCCCGCTCAAAATACTGCACCCGATAGTACTGGCCTGGGTTTGTGAAGCTCTCCTCGACAATCGGCTGCGAGATCGGGTAGCCGAGGACGAAGAGGGCATTCGGGGTGTTCTTCCAGAACTCTAGGAACCAATTCACCGCCGAGTGGCCTGTCTCGCCGAAGTAGCGGGCCTGATAGGGTGGGTACGTGTCGGCCACGCCGGGCTGGGCGGCGGTCGCCTGCGGCCACGCCGCGAGGGTGGCGATGGTCGAGACAAGGGCCAGGACAAGCAAGATTCGCTTTGCCATACGCTGTCTCCTCCAGTTTCGCTTCTGTACATGCGGTCTTCACGATGGGCGATATAGCAATCCTCATTGGGGTTATTGTGTGGAGTCAAGGCTTTAGGCATGTTTCAAAATGGGCACATTCAGCTTTACAGTCTTGCGATGAGGCGATGAGGCGATGAGGCGATACGGAACGCCTCACCGCGTCATCGTTTCATCGCTGAACTGTCAAG